>CAZILO010000131.1:0-3208 GCA_964540085.1 uncultured Thermotogae bacterium | reverse complement strand
CCGCACGGAAGCGGTGGGCCAGGAAGTGGCGTTCTTGGCGCAGCGGGCAAGATCGCCAACTACCTTCCCATCCCGCTCGTTAGCTACGATGCGCCATCCGACCGCTACTACCTCGACTACGATCGCCCGCGCTCAATCGGCAAGGTAAAGGACTTCTACGGCGTCATCCCCGCGATCGTTCGTGCCTACGCGTGGATTATGAGCCTGGGCGCGGACGGCCTACGCACGGCGGCGCAGATCGCGGTGTTGAACAACAATTACCTCCTGGAAAAAGTGCGGCGAATCCGTGGGGTAAGTGTCCCGTTTGCTCCCGGGAAACGGCGCTTAGAGCAGGTACGCTACAGCTTTGAGACGCTGGCACGCGACACTGGCGTGCACACAACCGATATTCAGCGCCGCGTTGCCGACTTCGGCGGACACTACTGGATGAGCCACGAGCCGTGGGTCGTGCCCGAACCAGTCACCCTCGAGCCAACCGAATCGTATTCCAAGCACGAGCTCGACGAGTACGCGGAGATTTTGCGGCGGATTGCCGAAGAAGCGTACACCGATCCGGAGCGGGTAATGACCGCCCCGCACGCGAGTACGATTGGCAAGGTGGCCGATCACTCCTACTTCGACGACCCAGCAAAGTGGGCCCTCACCTGGCGGGGGTACACGAAGAAATACACGGGCTATTTCGAACCACGGCGATCCCCCGGCACACGTGAACGGTCCGTTTGAATTACCGCCGGAAGCATTCTACAATTCTAAATCGAGGTGTTATCGATGCCAGAACAAGTTAGACGTGAAATGATCGACCACATGGAGCGCACAGTGGCGGTGCTTAAGGCCACCCTAGCCAAAGTGCAGACTGGACGGGCGAATCCGGCGATGATTGAAGACGTAACCGTGGATTACTACGGCACTTCGACCCCGCTCAAGCAGTTGGCGACGATCGCCGCTCCGGATCCGGACTTATTGGTCGTGCAGCCGTACGACAAAACGCAGATGAGCGCGTTTGAAAAGGCGATCCTTACCGCTGATCTCGGTCTTAATCCAGCGAGCGACGGGCGCGTGATCCGCATCAAAGTTCCTAAGCTCTCTGAGGAACGGCGAGAAGAACTAATCAAAATCATCAAGGCCAAAGGGGAAGAAGCCAAAGTGGCCCTGCGTAACATTCGGCGCGATGCCAATGACAAGCTCGATCAGATGAAAGACGCCGGTGAAATCTCCGAGGACGATCACCATCGTTATCGCGAGAAAAACGATGACACAATTCGCGAGTACGAAAAGAAAATCGATGCGCTGGTGGGGGAAAAGAGCAAGCAGTTGCGCGTGATCTGAGTTGAACAGGGAGACGGATGGAGGCAGTGGGTAGAGCTGAGTTCTTGCGGCTGTTTCGCGTGTGGGATCTCGTTGGGCTCGGTGCGGCTGGGATTGGAATTCTTGTTGGGTTAGGACAATGGTCCGCAGCGATCGGTGTTGCCGTCGGCGTTGCGATGTTCATCCTGAAGTCGTACTTCCTGTACGAGACGGGACGAGCGCTCGTCAAGCGCCATGATCGTAACCGGGTTGGGTTCATTGCCGGGACCGCCGGCCTGGGGCGGTTAGCGTTTGTCGGTGTGACGCTCGCTGTTATTGCCCAAGCATCTACTGTTATCGTCCTTGCCGCCGGTGTCGGACTTCTCGTGTGCCAGATTTACTTTCACTTCGTTCACACGCTGCGAAGGGGGAGATCACAATGTCCGGAGGGATAGTTGGGGGGATATTTACGGCCCTCGCTTCTCCCCGCCTAGGAGAAAAGCTCATCCTCCACATCCCGGTGGCGGGAACTTACATCGACATCGACTTAATTACGATGATTATGAGCTGGGTCGTAATGGCGGTCATCGTCGGCATCGCGATTGTACTCCGGCGTAGCCTGCGGCAACCGGTCGATGAAAAACCAAGCCGAGGGCAGATGCTGCTTGAAGCAACGCTCGACTTTCTCAAAACACAACTCGCCGGCAACTTCTCCGATGAGAAACTGGCGCGGCTCTTATTTCCATTCGTGTCCACATTATTCTTGTTCGTGCTCATTTCCAACTGGATAGCCGTAATCCCGTACTTTCAATCCCCAACAAGCGACTTGAACGTCACGCTCAGCTTTGCGCTTTTGGTAACATTTTTGTCCCAGTTTTACGCGGTCCGAATGAACGGGGTGCGGCGCTACCTAAAAGGATTCATCGAGCCGTACCCGTTTTTGCTCCCGCTCAATATCGTCGGGGAAATCGCCAAGCCGTTATCACACTCGTTCCGTCTGTTTGGAAACATGTTCGGCGGCGCGGCAATGCTCACCATTTTGTACATGTTCGCGATTACTTCAGTAGGATGGCCATTAATCATAAATGCGTTCTATGGCCTGTTTGAAGGGGCAATTCAGGCGTTTGTGTTTGCGATTTTGGCCGTCGCTTACATCAATGTGGCAGTGGAAAGCAAATAAGTGAGGAGGAACTATGCTACAACAAGCTCAACAGGTGGTAAATGGGATATCCGGGGCGGACATCGTCGCGATGGCGAAGTACATCGGGGCGGGAATCGCCATGGGATTGGGGGCGATCGGGCCGGGAATCGGGGAAGGGATCGCGGCGGCGCACACCGTGGATGCGATGGCCCGCCAGCCGGAGATGGAGGGCGCCCTCCTGCGCACGATGGTTTTGGGACAGGCGATCACCGAATCGACTGGAATTTATTCCCTGTTGATCGCCATCGTGCTCATATTTGTAGCGAAGTGACGCGAGGGGGTTAACCGTGGAGCTGGTGTGGGGAAAGATCGTAAAAAGTATCAATTGGACGTTTGTCGCCAACCTCATCAACTTTGCCATTCTTCTGTATCTGATGGAACGATTCCTGTACAAGCCGGCCCTCAAGTACCTCGATCGGCGACGGGAGCGCGTTGCTGCACACATGGAGGAAGCGCGGAAGGCGCAGGAGACGGCAGAACAGCTTGCAACCCAACGCCAGGAGGCGCTGCAGCAGGCGCACGATCAGGCCCGGATCATGGTTGATGAGGCACGTGCCCACGCCGAAGAGATTATCGCCGCCGCTAAGGAAGACGCAAAGAGCGAAGCGGCACGGATAATTGAGAATGCGCGCCGTGAGTTGGCTAAGGAACGAGCGGAGATGGAAGCCGAGCTGCGTCGCGTCTACGCTGAGCTCGCCGTACTCGGGGCATCACGTGTGCTCA
>CAZILO010000130.1:0-3210 GCA_964540085.1 uncultured Thermotogae bacterium | reverse complement strand
GATCGATTAGCCGTGGGATTCCCTCGATGTTGCCAAGGTCAAGGTCGTTAAACCGAAACTTTCCGCAGGCGAGCGTCAACACGATCGTGTCTCTCGGCAGGTTCTGCACAAACTCGCGATAGTAGGTCGATTTGCGCAGCGGTGCATCGCAGCCACCGACGAGGAAGAAGTGGCGAATCTTACCGGCCTCGACGAGCTCCTTGATTTTGCCGGCGAGCGGGAGGATCGACTGAAGGGAGAATCCGGTGGTCAGGGTCACCTCTCCCGGTCGGTCGGGAAGCTCGGGAAGTGATAGCGCTTTCTCGATAACCGCGGAATAGTCATATCCCGGGATATGCTTTACCCCAGGGAGCTTCGCCGGTCCGGTGGTGAACATCCGGTCTTTGTAATCATCCTTTGGGATCAGGACGCAATTTGATGTTCCCAGGATCGCCGCCGGAATTTCTGAAAACAGTTTCTTTTGGTCGAACCATGCCTTGCCTAGGTTACCGACCAGGTGCGGGTATTTCTTCAGGCCGGGATAACCGTGTGCTGGCAGGAGCTCGGAGTGAGTGTAGACGTTGATCCCGGTGCCGTCTGTCTGCTCAAGGAGCGCGTGCAGCGCCTTCAGCCCGTGACCGGTGGCAATGATCGCGTGTCCTTTTTTCGTCCCGGTTTGGACTTTGGTGGGAACCGGTTCGCCGAACGTGTCGATGTGCGCTTTCTTGAGGAGGCGCATCGTGCGCAGGTTCATCTCCCCGGCCTCGACCGCAAGCGCCACGAAGTCCTCGGCGTCGAAGTTGACGTTGGTAAACGTCGCGTAAAACGCGCGCTCGAGGAACGCGTCAATCTCCGGATCGGTATAGCCAAGCTCACGGGCGTGGTACAGGTACGCCGCCATCCCCTTGGTGGCGAGGAGCAGGTTGTCCTGGAGCCGGGCGACAGTGGCAGTTTTGCCACACACTCCCTGCACCGTGCAGCCAGTCCCACCCGCGGTCTGCGAGCACTGATAACAAAACATCTTCAGTTTTTCTGCCATTGTTCCTCCTTCTAAATGTCGTCGAGGAGCCGCTTTTCCCCCTCGAGTGATTTAATTCGTGTAATATCCTGCGTTACCTCAAGTGTTCCGAGGTAGCTTCCGTTCCCGTCTCGAACCGGGAAATAACGGATGTAGGCCGTCTTATCGCCCATGGTTATCCAAAATTCAGCGACATCACGCGTTCCGTGTTTGAATTCGTCCAGGATGCGATTGACGATGTGTACGCTCTTCTCCGGATGACAGTTCTGTACTGCCCGTCCGATAATCGCTGGGCTGCGCACAAACAGACGATCCGGTGCTTGATTGAAGTAGCGAACGCGGTCGTCCTTATCGATGAACGTGATGTCAACCGGAAGTGTATCCATAATTGCGGCCAGCTCCGTGGGCGCGAGGGCGCCAGCGGCGAACTTGACGTCGCCGGCTGCCACTTGTGCCTCATCGTAATCGAGCGTGGGAGCCACGGGAATCGCCGGCGCGAACGGGGTGTAGCCGATGGCGTCGAACTCACTCCTAATCTCCACCCACTCCGGTTCGGTAATGACCTCAAGCGCACTTGGGAACAAGATCTTTCCTTCCTTTTGAAAGTGGGAAGACAGGAGCTCGTACAGGCCTTTTGCCTTTGCTGTGAGCAGCTTTCCCGCGATATTGGATTCGATCAGCTCGACCACTGCCCGGCGCTCATCGCGGATGCGATCGTGCTCCATCCACATGATCGCCGGTGGTTCGGTGATTCCGTGTCGCTCCAGGTACGGAAACAGGACGTTCTCCTCACGCTGGTAATGGGACTCGGTGTCCGCGAGCTGTTTTCCGAGCTGCACCAGCTCATCGCCTTCTCCTCTGTCGCGGGCGAGCTGCCAGATCCGTTCCGCCGCGGCGAGCATCCCCGTGTGCTCCGCGATCAGGATGCGGAGTGGATGCCAATCGGGCACATCAAGCTCATTTCTGAGCGATTCCTTAAACAGTGCCATGTGGACATCGCACAGCCGTTCGAGCTCGGTACGGGGGGTTCCCTCTTTGACCAGTTCCGCTTCGATCTGGGAGATCTCAAGTGGAGTGACGTTTCCGACCAACTGTTTAAACTCTTCTTTGAGCGTCGCTGGATCCTCTCCCGCGTGTAACCGGTCGAGGATGTTCCGCAACGCCTCTTTCCGCTGTATCGATATCAATTCGCTCATTATGTCTCCTTGACGGTAGCCAGTTTGTCGGCTACGTGCTTGATCTTCGTCTCTGTCAGAAAGCGCGTGATCTCGTTGCGAACCGGGTCCCACACGTCGTGAAGCGGGCAATTCGGATTTCCCTCGCATGGAAACAGCTCAAATACGCACTCCCTGAAGTACTCCTCGCCTTCGATTACCCGTACCACATCAGCGAGAGAGACATCACTTGGGTCGCGGGCGAATTCCACGCCGCCGTTTTTCCCGCGCGTTGAGCGGAGAATACCGGCACGCACGAGTGGCGGAACAAGCTTGGCGAGAAAGTACGGTGGAATATCACGGGCGTGAGCGATTTCCCGCACTGGTGTCGGGCCATTCCGCCCTGCCAGTTCAACCAGGGCGATCACCGCGTACTTCGTCGTTAACGAATAGATCATCGCTTCCTCCAGATAAAACGACCTTTTTATCCATTATTGTATCGACAAACTTATCGCTGTCAAGTCAACTCCAAGCGAATTGATCGCGCCGCTTCTAACCCTGCTTCTCGAACATATCCTTTCCAACACCGCAATCGGGACATACCCAATCGTCGGGTAGGTCCTCGAATGGAGTGCCAGGAGCAACCCCCTGCGACGGGTCGCCTTTCTCCGGATCATAAACATAGCCGCACACTGTGCATACCCACTTGTCCATCACTACCTCCTTTTTCGCATCGTTTTTCGATACTCATTATAGGTAAGGGGGTCACCGTCCGCCCGCGTCCCGGCACGGTCGACCGCGGCAACAAACAGAGTATGCGTACCGAGGTCAACGGTGAGCTCCGGAATGACGGTGCACTCCCAGAACGCCTTGGCGTCCGGGAGAAGCGGGCAGCCGTTCTCCCCTGCGATGTGCACAAAGTCAGCAAACTTGTCCACATCGCGGCCGGACTGGAACCCGAAGTGCCGGACCACGTCCGGACACCTCGGATCAGTCCGATCAAGGGCGTTTAGGGCGAACTTCCCGGTAGCAGCGATCATTTCGTGGGTGAGGGATTTC
>CAZILO010000129.1:0-3295 GCA_964540085.1 uncultured Thermotogae bacterium | reverse complement strand
ATCTCGATTGTTTTCCCTGTTTCATGCGGCAAGCGCTCGAGGCGGCGCGGATGGCGACCACGGATGTGACCCGGCAACGCGAGGTGCTCAACCGAGTGGCGCAGTTCTTGCCGACGGTATCGTTGGATGCTACTCCGGTGGACATCGGCCAAACGGTGCACCGGCTGGTGCGCGAGGTTACCGGGGTGGCCGATCCGTACCGCGCCGTGAAGAAGCGGTCCAACGACATCGGCCTGCGGCTCTATCCTGAGTTAACGGCGCGTGTTACCGCGGCGGATGACCCGCTCCTCGCTGCGATCAAGATCGCCGGGGCAGGGAACATCATCGATTTCGGTCCCAAGGTGGCGGCTGATCCCGCCGAGATCGAGCGGATGATTCCGGATGCGTTCGCGCAGGCGCTCCATGACCCGATCGACATGTCGGAATATCGGGCGTTTCAAGACCGGCTGTCCGCGGTGGACGAGATCCTGTATTTAGGGGATAACGCCGGCGAGGTGGTGTGCGACAAAATCCTGATCGAGCAGTTGGTCGCGCGGGGAAAAGCGGTCACGTTTGTCACCCGCGGTGCGCCGATAATAAACGATGCCACCGTGGACGACGCCCGTTACGTCGGGTTGGATAAGATCGCTACCGTGATAACTAATGGGTCCGATGCCCCCGGCACTCGGCTTGATGACTGTTCGCCCGAGTTCAGAGAGGTGTTTCGCAGTGCGCGCTTTATCATCTCTAAGGGACAGGGAAACTTCGAGGGGTTATCCAACGTCGATGCCCCGATCTTCTTCCTGTTCAAGGCAAAGTGCCCGGTAATCGCGCGTGAAGCCGACGTCGCGCTCGGAACGGTGGTACTGAAGCAACAGGCACTGGAGAAGGTGACAAAATGATCGCGGAAAACGTGAAAAAGATCCTGTCCGAGCTTCCTGCGGGGGTAATTCTCGTGGCGGCGGCGAAGACACGAACGCCGGATGAGATTCGACAAGCAATCGCGGCCGGCGTGCGGATTATCGGAGAGAACTATGTTCAAGAGGCCGAGGATGCGTTCGAGGCCCTTGGGCATATCGCGGAATGGCACTTCATCGGCCATCTCCAAAAGAACAAGGTGAAAAAGGCGGTGCCGATCTTCGACATGATCGAGACCGTCGATTCCGCTGATCTGGGGGTACGGATCGATCGTGAGTGTGCGAAACTGGGCAAAGTAATGCCGGTCCTGGTGGAGGTAAACTCGGGGCGCGAGCCACAGAAATCCGGGGTGCTCCCCGAGGATGCGGAACAATTGGTACGAGCACTGGCGGAGCTTAACCACATCACTGTGCAGGGATTGATGACGATGGGGCCGCGATTTGGCGATCCCGAGTTAGCACGACCGTACTTTAAGGAGACAAAGCGGCTGTTCGATGAACTGACCGCGCGCGGATTGAATAACGTCAACATGCGTTATTTGTCGATGGGAATGAGCAACACGTATCGAATTGCAATTGAGGAAGGGGCAAACATGGTTCGGATCGGCACGAAAATCTTTGGAGAAAGGCAGGGGAAATGAACGTACACGTAACACCACCGCCGGCGTCAAAGGCGGAGCAGGAGATCAAGGAGACGTTAAGCCGGGTTACGCACCGGATTGTTGTGTTCAGCGGCAAGGGCGGAGTGGGGAAGACCACCGTTGCGGTGAACCTCGCCTATGCACTCGTGAAACGAGGAAAGAACGTAGGGCTGCTCGATGCAGATATAACCGGTCCCAACGTTCCCCAGATGGTGGGGCTGTCCGAAGTGGCACAGGCCGAAGGTGGTAGGATCGTTCCACACGCGAAACGGGGATTAAAGGTCGTGTCGCTTGCGTCGATGATCCCACCGGGAACGCCAATTATCTGGCGTGGACCGCTGCGCTCCAAAGCGATCGACCAGCTCATTGGCGAGGTGAATTGGGGCGACCTCGATATCCTGATCGGCGATCTCCCCCCGGGAACCGGGGATGAGGTATTAACGATCACGCAACGCACGGCGCCGCAGTTGGCGATTGTCGTCACCACCCCGCAGGAGGTGTCGCTGATCGACGCGCGCCGGGCAGTGAACATGGCGAAGAAGATGGAAGTTCCGAAAATTGGGATCGTGGAAAACATGTCCGGGCTGATCTGCCCACACTGCGGCGGGAGGATTGAACTATTCGGTAAGGGCGGTGGTGCCCGCGTTGCCGCTGAACTGGGGGTGGAGTTTATCGGGGAGGTTCCAATCGATCTAAAGGCACGCATCGGCGGGGATTCCGGTGAACCGATTGTTCTTTCCGACCCCGATGCCGCGGTGTCACAGGCGTTCTTCCGGATTGCGGAGCGGGTTGACAAAGAGCTCGCGGAGGCGTGATGAAACTGGGAATCATCTCCGACACCCACGACAACATGCCGATGATCGCTAAGGCAGTAGCGGTGTTCAACGCCGAGAAAGTCGATCTAGTGGTTCACGCCGGCGATTTCATCTCGCCGATCACAGCGAATGAGTTCCAGAAGCTAGCGGCGCCGCTGATCGGCGTGTTCGGCAATAACGACGGCGAGCGGCTTTATCTCATCAAGCGGTTTAAGGAAATCGGCAAGATTTATCCCGATTACCACGAATTCGAGTGCGCGGGCAAGCGGTGCGTCGTGATGCACGAACCGAAGTTTATCGACTCGCTTGTAAAAAGCGGCGACTACGACCTCGTAATTTACGGTCACACGCATGCGATTGACATCCGCAGTGGGAAAACCGTTGTTGTCAATCCTGGCGAAGCGTGTGGGTGGATCACGGGACGATCGACCGTGGTGCTCCTCGACTCGGATACGATGACCCCACGATTAATCGATTTGTGATGGAGGAGTGATGGGAATTATCTATGGTCCAGTTCCGTCGCGGCGGCTGGGGATGTCTCTCGGAATTGATCCTATTCCCCGGCTTATTTGTACGTTCGACTGCGTGTACTGTCAGCTTGGAAGGAAGCGCTACAAGGTACATGGTCCGGAGGAAGTGACTGAACCGTTTCCCACCCCGGATGCGATTGCTGACGCGGTAAGGGAGGCGCTGCAAAAATACGCGCACATCGATTACATCACGTTCTCCGGCTCCGGAGAGCCAACCCTCAATCCGAAGCTTGGGGAAGCGGTAGAGAAGATCCGCAAGTTTACGCAGATTCCGATCGCCCTTATTACCAATTCGTCATTGCTCACTCGGCCTAACGTGTTTGATGCCGCGGCGAGCTGCGACCTTGTCCTGCCCACACTCGACGCTGGCGATCAGAACACGTTCGTGCGTATCAACCGGCCAGCGTATGGGT
>CAZILO010000128.1:0-3306 GCA_964540085.1 uncultured Thermotogae bacterium | reverse complement strand
GCGTTCGCGGGGAGCAAGGATAACCCGCGTTTCGGCGGGACAGCGACGACCACGGCATCAGCGAACAGCTCCTCGCCGCTGTTAAGCCGCACTCCGGTTGCGATGTCGTTTTTGATCAATACATGTGTTACGCCGTGACCATAGCGTACCGTACCGCCGTGATCTTCGACGAACCGTGCTGCGGGTGCGAACGTGCGTGACAGTGGCCGCGTGAACAGGCCGATGTCCGCCCCGTGCGGCCGAAAAAACCCGGTTGTAAACACAAATCGAGCTGCGCGAGCGCTTACTCCATCGGGATGGGCGTTGAGCGTAGCGATTGTGATCGGTGCCCACAGCGCAGCGATCGCTCGTTCCTGCTGACCGTGGCGCCGGAGCCAAGTTTCGAACGACTCCCCCTGCCGGGGCCGGGTTGTGAGGAGCGAAACACCAGCACGGATAGCCGCGAACCGTTCCCCCCGCCGCAGTGGTGCGTAGTGCATCAGCGCTGGGAGGAGATGGAGGGGACCGGGAAGCGGGGTCGAGTAGATCGTGGAATTCCCTCCGGGATAACGGATCGGGACGCGCAACCGGGGTTGGAACCGGACTGCGTCCGCCGCGCCGATGAGACGGAGCAGCGTCTGCGTTGCGGTACACGCGCGCATTAGAACATGATGCCCGTAGTCAATCTCCTCGCCGCTGGCAGTATGGGCGAACGACGCCGCTCGCCCGCCAAGGCGGGTAGTGCGCTCGATCAGTACGGTTGCGACCCCAGCCTCACTGAGTCGACACGCGGCTGCGATTCCCGCCGGGCCACCCCCGACGACTATTACCCGTTTCACGTAAACGCTCCGGCAAACGTGCGCATAAGGAGCGCCACCTTCTCGCCGCCGGTCAGTGCAACCTTTCCCGAGAAGACGTCGTAGTCACGCGCCTCGATCCGGTCGAGGATGCGGGCATAGACGCGCCCGAGGAACAGCGGAAACGGGCGCGCGTGACGGGGAAGCGTCGGGACGAGTTTCAGTCCGTCCGTGATCTGCGTCCGTGCCCGTGTTGCCTCAAACTTGAGCAGTGCCCGCATGCGATCCGACGATTGCCCGGCGATGACTTCCGACTCGGTTACGCCGAACCGGGCAAGGTCTTCTTGCGGCAGGTAGATCCGATCACGGGCGGCGTCCTCGGCGACATCGCGGACGATATTGGCGATCTGCAGCCCGATACCGAGCGCGATCCCCTGGTTGCGCACCACGGCATCCACCGGTCCGCCCGCCAGCACTGGGAGGACGGATAGGCCAACCGCCGCGGCAACGCGGTAACAATATTGTTCGAGTTCTGCAATCGTGGCGTAGCGCGATTTAATGAGATCCATCTCGACACCGTCGATCACAGCAGCGAGGTCACGCGGGTCGACCGAGAACCGCGCGATTGTGTCGGCAAGAGCGACGTCAACGCCCGGATCGGGGGATCCGGCCGCTGCTTTTTCCAGGCGGGTTCGCAGGGTTACGAGTTCATCCCTCTTTTCGGCGATGGAACGGGGTCCGTCGGCAATGTCGTCCGCAGCGCGGCAGAACGCGTAGATGGCATAAATCGAACGGCGCTTGTCCCGTGGCAGGGTTAAAAATGCATAATAGAAGTTGCTTCCGGCAGCGCGGGTGCGGCGGGCACACTCGCGGTACGCCGCGGCTAGTGTTTTGTCCATCGCGCGTAGCGGGGTGAGAGGACGGTGGACAGGAACAGCCGCATCTTTTCGGCACTCGACAGAGTCGGACGGCGGGACAGGGTGTCGTAATTGAGCGCTTCTATCTTGCGCAGGATTGCGATCCCGCCGCGGGAGAACAGGGCGACGTCGACGCGCAAGTGCCCAGAAATCCTGTCGAGGAGAGGAAATCCAGCGCGGAAGTAGTCCCACGCCCGATCGACCTGGAATTTCATCAGCGCCCGCAATCGCGGCGTAGCGGCATCCGCATCGAGATCGGCTGCGGTCACCCCGAATTTGCCCATCTCGTCCTGGGGCAGGTAGATGCGGCCGATTTGGTAATCGCGCTTGATGTCTTGCCAAAAATTCGTGAGCTGCAGGGCGGTACACGTGTTATCGGACAGACGGAACAGCTCGTCGTCACGGTGACCGTAGAGCATAAGGAACAGCCGTCCCACCGGATTTGCCGAGTGGTCGCAGTAATGAAGGAGTTCTTCGAAATCGGCATAGCGCGTCTTGCGTTGGTCGATCCGGTTTGCCTCGATCAGTTTCAGAAATGGCTCTTTGGGTAAGTCAAACTCCTTAATCGTGGGCTGGAGCGCGACGATCACCGGATGGCGCGGGGTTCCGGAGTAAGCGGTTTGGAGTTCCGCCTCAAATCGCTCCAGGAGGGCGGATCGGTCACCAGGTGCCTCATCACCAATGTCGTCCACTGTGCGGCAAAACGCGTACACAGCGGCAATGTGCGGCCGCATCCGTCGCGGCACAAGCCACGACATCAGGGTAAAGTTTTCGTAATGCCGCTTCGTCAACCGGAGGGTGAGGTCCCGCGCCGCGGCCAGGGACGGCGGTGATGCCGGCGGGTCGATCAGTGCTTGTAGATGTTCGGCTACCATCCCTGTACTTGCACGATGACTTCGCGCGGACGTGGGCGGTCGAGCTCAATCAGGAAAATCCGTTGCCACCGCCCGAGCATGAGGGCACCATCGGCCACCGGAATCGTCTCGCTCACCCCGAGGAACAGGTTCTGACAATGGGCGTGACCGTTTGGACACTCTTCCTCAGTCATGTTCTCGGTACGGATCACGAAATCGTTGTGTTTGTAGTCGCCGTCTTTGGGTGCGATCCGCTGGAGGAATCGCGCCATGTCGCCAAGAAGAAGAGGTTCGTTCTCATTGATCTTGATCGCTGCGGTGGTATGGCGCGAGTAAACGAGGGCCATCCCATCGGTGATTCCCGCGCGGGCGACGATGTCCTTAACGGCATCGGTGATGTCGATGAACTGCAGCTCGCGGTCGGCGAGCCGCTCGATAGTCTCACGGTAAATCTTCAGTTGCATGATCGCCTGGTCTAATTTTGTGTTCATGATATCAGGAGATGGTGGTCGTCTCCATTCCCTCCTTTCGCGATTTCGTATTATCTATATTCTGCAACTTACGTACAACTTCATCGATTACGTTGTCTGGGGTTGACGCTCCAGCGGTTACCCCGACTCGGTCCACCGCGGGCAACCACGCCGGATCGATCTCGGCCGCCGACTCGATGTGATAAGTCGGGACCCCGGTGTCGCGACACGTCTCAGCGAGCTTGCGCGTGTTCGCCGACGCCCGGCTGCCGACTACGATCAGCAAATC
>CAZILO010000127.1:0-3334 GCA_964540085.1 uncultured Thermotogae bacterium | reverse complement strand
GATTGTATGTGCTTATTATAGATAACGGGGATGGCGACGCAATGCTATACTATGACCGGTTGATATGAAGTTTGGGTTTCATCTATAATCAGAGCCGCGATGGAAGAACGTAAAGTACAAGTTACCGGCGGGGGAACATATTTCGTTACCTTACCCAAGGATTGGGCCAACCGGCTTGATGTAAAGCGCGGGTCGCGGTTGTCGTTGGTGGAAAACACCACCGGCAGCCTGCTCGTTATTCCTACCGGCATCGGACGCGAGAATCGCGTAACGTTGTCGTTGCACGGTCGTGATGAGACGTGGATCGAACGGGCGATTATTTCCTGCTACATCACGGGGTTTGACATAATCGAGGTGGACGGCGCGCGTATCACCTCAACGCAACGACGAGCGGTGCGTCAGACAGCGCAATCCCTCGTTGGTCTGGAGATAATGGAAGAAGAGCAGAACCGAATCGTGCTGCACTGTTTGGTGAGCATGCACGACTTTACCGCGGAAGCGACACTAAAGCGGATACACGCGATCACTACGGCGATGCTGCGCGATGCGGTGTACGCATTTACACACGCCGATGATGAGCTTGCCCGCGATGTGATCGAACGGGATACCGAGGCTGACCGCCTTACGCTTGTGATGTCTCGCGAGCTTGGCCTGCTCCTGCGCGATTTGTTGTTGGAACGGGATGTGGGCATGAGCCGCATCTTGTTTCATGAGTACCACGCGGTGGCGAAGACGCTGGAACGGATCGGCGACCACGCGGCCAAGGTGTCACGGGCTGCGCTGGACCTGACCGCGGCGCCCGGAGCCACGATAGTGGCGGAGATCGAAGCGTTATACGGCGCGGCGCAACGGGTGATTGAGGGGAGCGTCGAAGCGTTCATGGAGGCTGATCTCACCAAGGCCAACCGCGTTCTCGGCGAACGGGAGCATACGCCGGAATTGGAAGAACGTGCGCGCTTATCCAAAGAGACTCTGCAGATTCAGCCGTTGGCGACGATCTTCGACAGTTTGCTGCGGGTACGCGACTACGCATTCAATATCGCGGAAAATGCGCTTAATATGGGCGTTCCTGGCTTTCAATACGCCCGTGGGTTCACTCCGACGCGAGTTTCCCCTTAAAGAATTTGCGCTCCAGCAGCTTATGCCAGTCCGTGAAATCCCCCTGCTCGTTGTCGGTTGCAATGTGCATGCGAATCATGTTCAGTTTGGCGGATAGATTGTCAAAGTGATACACCACCACCGCCTCCGGCGTCTTGGGGACGATTGCCGCTCCGAATTCGAGGGTACCGTGGTGGGAAATTATCACGTGTTCGAGAAGTTCAGGAAGACGAGGATCGGGCCAGGTAATATCGCGTGCCTTCTCCCTCACCATGTCCCGTCCCAGGAGAAGGTGGCCAATCAATTGGCCGGAAAAGCTATGGTGCGGTGCGATCGGGTTTTCCAATTCGCGCACCTTACCGATGTCATGTAGAACTGCTCCTGCTATGGCAAGGCCACGATCGAGGTCGGGAAAGTCTTCGCAGAACCGTGCCGTCCCCCGTGCCACTTCCAGGGTGTGCTCGAGCAATCCGCCGAGGTAGGCGGGATGATACTGGATGGCAGCGGGGAATTTTCGGAACGCTTCTTGGTTCTCCTCGATTATCTCGTGCGTAAGTTGTCGCAAGGGCGCGGGTTCGATCGTGGCGATTAGCTCTTGCAGCTCATTCCACATCTCGTCGATGTCGTGATCACTGGTTGGAACGAGAAGACTGGGGTCGAATCCTGGAATCTTCCCGGACTCACGCTCGTGTGCCTCCAACCGCCGGATCGATTCCACGATCAACTGGAGGTTGTTACGGTATGTCTCAGTCCGTCCCTTGACAAACACGAAATCGCCCTCGTCGAATTGCGATGAATAGCGCTGTGTCGCCTCCGCCCACGCCCGTGCGGAGATCGTTCCCGACCGGTCGGCAAGAGTGAGGTCAAGATACGGATCACCGGTGCGTGTTGCCCGCTGCGTCTTGCGCTTGACCAAAAAACATTGGGCAATGTGCAGCCCCTCGCGCATATCCTGCACCAAAATATGGGTCAGGGAGTATGGGACTTCACCCCGTAGGTATTCAGAGAATTTTTCCGGAGCCACTATCAATCCTTTCTTTATTTCTTACTGTGAGTGTACGTAGTAATGCGCGGGAATCAACCGGTGGCATCCGGTGTCGGTTTCGACTGCGCAGCGATCCGGTTGATATCGTCTCCGCTGATCACTTCCCGTTCCTGCAGCACTTTCGCTACTTGATGCAGGGCGTCGATGTGTTCCTTCAACAGGGAGACCGCTTTATCCTGCGCTTCTTCCACCAGTCGCCGTGTTTCCTTGTCGATGAGAGTAGCGGTCGCTGGGCTGACGTCCGCGCGTAACTCGCCGGGGCGTCGCAGGTAGCCGTAGCCGGCTTCCGGCATGTATCGCACTGGCCCGAGGGTGGGCGCCATTCCGAATTCTGTCACCATCCGGCGGGCAATGTCCGTCGCCCGCTCCAGGTCGTTTGCCGCCCCGGTTGACGGTTCTCCAAAGATGATGATTTCCGCCGCGCGGCCGCCGAGGAGGACCGCCAGCCGTTCCTTTAGCTCCTCCTCGCTTAGCAGGTACTGGTCCTCTGACGGCATCTGCATTGTGTATCCCAACGCGCCTTTAGCGGTGGGGATGATGTTCACCCTGTGCACCGGATCGGTGTGCGGGAGCAGCGCTGCGACAAGCGCGTGTCCTCCCTCGTGATAGGCAACACGCCGCTTGATCTCCGGTTTGAGGGCGATGTTCTTTTTCAGACCGGCGACAACGCGCTCGATTGCGCGGTCAAAGTCATTCATCGAGACAGCGTCGGCATTACGGCGCACTGCAAGCAGGGCCGCTTCGTTCACAATATTGGCCAGGCCGGCGCCGGAAAACCCGGCGGTGATCTGGGCGAGGCGGTTGATATCAACATCGGCGGCCAGCTTCACGTGGCGAGTGTGAATCTTCAATATCTGCAGGCGACCGTTCTCCGCCGGAAGTCCAACCTGAATCTGGCGGTCGAATCGTCCGGGGCGGAGAAGCGCCGGATCGAGGATCTCCGGGCGGTTGGTAGCGGCCATAATTACCACCCCTTGATTAGGTTCAAACCCATCCATTTCGGCAAGAAGCTGGTTCAGTGTCTGTTCGCGTTCATCGTTAGTTCCCACCGATCCCACTGTTGCTCGTGCCTGTCCAATTGCGTCAATCTCGTCGATGAACACAATGCACGGCGCCCTGCGTTTTGCTTGTTCAAACAGATCACGTACCCGTGCCGCTCCAACTCCGACGAACATCTCAACGAAATCCGAG
>CAZILO010000126.1:0-3340 GCA_964540085.1 uncultured Thermotogae bacterium | reverse complement strand
TCGCCGAGCCGGGTGCGGGCCGGATGTCAACGACCATTGGGGAGAGGAACGGGGCAACCGGCTCGGTGATTCCCCCTTCGTGGGAATCGGGATGCACCGGATGATCAAGCCCCACGAGCTTGCCAACCTCGGCTGCCCACGCACCGGCGGCGTTCACCACCACCCTTGTTTCGTAGGTTCCTTTTTCCGTGCGCACCGCGCGCACACGGCCATCGGTAAGGTCGATTCCGACCACCTGCTCGCGGAATTTGAACGCGGCTCCCGCTTTGATCGCCTCGTCGTACATTGCGTAGTTGAGGAGGAGCGGGGAGCAGTGCCCATCGTCCGGGGAGAACGTCCCGCCGATCAGCCCATCGGGGTTCAACGCCGGGATAATCGCGAGAAGTTCCTTCTTATCGTACCAGTCGATGTTCAGACCGTAGCGGTGTTGGGTTTCGAGCAGCGTCTTCAGGGTGGATTCCTCGTTTTCGCGGTAGGCGACGAACGAGTAGCCGCCCTTGACCCACTCGATGTTATGGCCGTAGGACTCCTCCCACGTGGAGACGATCTCGAGCGATCGCAGTCCTAATCGGATCTTCGCCGGATCGGAGTGGGTCGCTCTGATCCCACCGATTGCTGCTTTGTTAGATCCCTGGCCGAAGCTGGCGAACCGGTCGAGGACAAGGACTTTCACCCCGGCGCGCGCCATCGCCCACGCCGCTGGCACGCCAACGCTACCGGCACCGATGATCACGACATCGTAAGCTTTACCCATCGTGCTCCTCCTTTGCTCCGGCGAATGTCTTAAATGGAACCTCGATAAACAGCGGCCGCTTCACCGGTCCTTCCACCTCGGAAAGTGGCACTCCCTCCTCACGGAAGATGCGGCGAATCAAGCTGGTACAGGTCTTTCCCCCACACGCCCCCATCCCGGCGCGGGTGATCGCCTTGATCGCATTCATGTCGCGGTACCCCTGGCGGATTAACGTGCGTATCTCACCCGCGGTTACGCGCTCACAGCGACACACGATCGTATCGTCTTCCAATCGCTCGACTGCCTCAGGAAGTGGTTTTCCGACCGCGGGCGACTGTACCCTAATTCCGGCGATCCGCTTGGCGTAGTCCCGTGGCGCTATAAGTTGCACAAGGCTCGTTCCCGGATTAGCCGGGTTGGCGCGGATGCCGACCACCTCCGCGGTTCCGAGGACCTCGCCCGCGGTGGCAAGCACGGTCACGCTATCTCCAACCGCAAGCCGATCGGGGGAGAACTCGTACGCCAATGTGACGATCGGATGGTCGGGATCCTTCCTGTAGTCGACGAGCGTGATCGCCAATCCTGGGCAGATCGCGACGCAGTTGGCACAGCCGACGCACGATTTTCCCACTTCTGCGGCGATGTACTCCGGCCGCTTCCTAATATCGTTCGGATCGATCCGAATCAGCCCGAGGGGGCAGACCGCGGAGCACGGATTGCATGGAATCTCTTGCTGGCAGTGGAACACCGGGAATACCCCGTCTTCCCGCTCGGGAATCTCCTCAGGGTAAACCTTGCCGGGCTTCGATTTAAGGATCGCGGCGGTGCGCGCCCACTCGGCTGGCACGTCCTTCGTCTCGACGCCGAGGGCGCGGGCGATCTCCACCCCTTTGATCTTTCCGGTGAAGATGGCGGCCGACGCCTCAGCAATCTCCTCGGCATCACCGGCGGCGAAGGCGGTGAGCCCGAACTCCACTGCTTTCTCATAGAACTCATTCACCGGTTCGAGCCCGACCGCGATCAGCACAGTGTCGCAGGCGAATGACTTTTCTGTGCCGGGGATGGGGTGGAAGTTCTCATCGACCTTGGCGATCGTCACCGACTCCACCTGGTCGGTCCCGTTGGCGGAGAGGATTGTGTGCGATGTGTAAATCGGGACGCCCATGCGGGCGAGTTTGTCCCGGTGAACCTTGTAGCCGCCGCATTCTGGCAGCGCCTCAACCAAACCGACGACTTCAATCCCGGCCTGGAGGGCGTGATAGCCCGCGATCAGGCCGACGTTTCCCCCGCCGACGATGAATAACCGGTCGGCTGCCTTGACAAGGTCGCGGTTCACCAACGTTTGGAATGCGCCCGCTCCGTACACGCCGGGTAGAGTGTTACCGCGGAACACAAGTGATTTTTCCCGTGCGCCGGTGGTGACGAGGAGGACCTCCGGTTCAACGAGGACGTACTCGGTCCCGTTTTTCAGAACCCCAATCTTGTGATCGCTGAACACGGCGAGCGCGGTCGAGTTGAGCCAAATCTCGTTTGATGTGTAGTTTCTGACTTCCTCCTCCAGCTTGGTGGCGATGTCGATCCCGCGCGTGCCGGCGTACACCGCGGCGTGCGATCCGAAGAACTTGTGTGTCTGCAGGACGAGCTTGCCGCCGAGACGGTGTTTGTCATCCACGATCAGCGCGTTCACTCCGCGTTTCCCCAGCTCAATCGCCGCTGACATACCCGCTGGCCCACCGCCGAGGATCAATACCGGAACAGTGATAGTCGCGGGCTCACGCAGCGGGGGAACGTGATCGACTTCGGGAAGTTTGGGAAGCGTATCGAGCGGATCAACGCGCATTCCCGGTTTTACCCGGGTCATGCACGATTTCACCGGGATTCCGTCGGCGATCACCATACACTGGGCACACTGCCCATTGGCGCAAAACAGGCCTTGGGGAGCGCCGTCCTTGGGGTGATGGCCGAAGATGCGGATCCCGTTAGCGAACAGTGCAGCGGCGATCGTCTCTTCAGGATAAGCGGTGAGTGGTTTTCCGTCGAACGTGAATTGAAACGGCTTGCCGCGTGAAATATGCAGGATCGGATGCTGTTCGATTCTTGCCATCCTGTCTTCTCTCCTTTCGGGAAGTGAGCGCGAGGCGGTGCCGGCAGGGCCAATTTAGGCATCATCATGTCCCTCTCGATTCCACAGCTGCGGTGACATGAATCTGTTGCCTGTCCGAATTTCCCTTGCCATCTTCCCGATGAATTCCGGATCTAATCCGTGCGAATGAAAGGATACTACGCACCCGCGACGAGTTCATCTTGCACGCACGGGAATGGCGTACTGATGCAGAACTGAGATTTTAAATGCGGCGGCCGCGCTGTTTTTTTGTTGGCCGCGATAAAAGTGCTAGATTATCGCTATGGAGGTGGTTTGGGATGTGGAAGGAGTTTCGCAGTTTCATTCTGAAGGGCAACCTGATACAGATTGCGGTGGCGTTCATCATTGGCGCTGCGTTCGGAGCACTCGTGAAATCGTTTGTGTTCGATATCATCATGCCGCTTGTTGGTAAAGCGGTGGGGAACGTCGATTTCTCGGATTTGTACGTTAACCTTTCTGGAACG
>CAZILO010000125.1:0-3345 GCA_964540085.1 uncultured Thermotogae bacterium | reverse complement strand
GGCGAGCCCGCCACCGGAGAGCTCGAGCTTTCCCACTTCATCGATGAATACGACCGCCGCAGTGCGGATGCCACGATCGATTGCGCTAAGCGCAAACATTAGTGCGGTGGGGGCGATGAAAAACTTTCCTACCTGAATTCCCGGCGGCTCACACCCGGCGAATGGACGCTCCTGCCCCGTTGTAAGGTCACGCACCATGTATCCGATCGTCGCATCGCCATCCATTATCCGGGGCGAGAGGACGCCGCCGACTGCGATTCCATTTTTCGCAAGCACGGCGGCGATTCCTTCCGCAGTTCTGGTTTTGCCGACCCCAATCCCACCGGTAATTATCACCGGCGTTCTCGTTGCCAGCGCATCCAATACGCGTTTCGTTATTGTCGTGTGCGTCTACATCTCCTTCAGCAGGCCAACTTTATCGTTAAACTCCTCGATGAGGCGATCGATCTGTGGTACCAGCGCGTGAATCCGGTCCCAGTACCCAGGAAAGTCGTACCACTGTGCCTGCAACTCCTCGGCCGATTTCCCCATTTGCTCGACCCAGGTGTAGTACTTCAAGTTGTGAATCCGGCGCCGGTCCCAATAGCCAAGTTCGGCCATCCAGTCAGTGGTAATCCCTTGCAGGTGACGATGGTAATCGACCGCCGCATCGATCTCGGAATACGGGCCGTACTTCTCCTCCAACTCCTTGAGCCGCGACTGGTACAGCTCCATTGAGTCAGTGAACACGGTGAGGACGACGTCGTTTTCGGTCAGTTCGTAGTATTTGGCGAATTTGATCGCTCCGAGGAGATTTCCCACGCTCGAAATTCCGAGCAAATCGAGCTTGCCGATGAACTCATCGGATACACCTTGCTTGCGCAGGTAGTCGTGACCGGCTGGCTCGTTGAACAGACGGATCAACCGCATCGTATCCTCGTCATCAATGTCGACTACCATGTCGGTGTTGCGCACGTTATGGATCCACGGAACGTGCTTATCTCCAATCCCTTCAATCCGGTGCCCACCGAATCCGTTAAGAAGGAGGGTTGGGCACTGTTTCGCCTCCCCGACCGCAATCTTGCTCGTCGGGTAGACCTCCTTCAGGTAATCTCCACAGCCGAGGGTCCCGGACGAACCGCTCGTCAGGACGACTCCGGCGTAGTTTCCGTTCGGACCGAGTTCCTGCTGCAAGACCTCTTCCATTGCATGGCCGGTGATATCATAGTGCCACAAGTGATTCCCAAATTCGTCGAATTGGTTGAAGATCATGATGTTGTCACGCGTGGCTTGGAGTTCTTTGCACTTCTGGAAGATCTCCCACACGTTCGACTCACACCCCGGAGTGGCGATTACCTCGCCCGCCACCTTCTCCAGCCACTCGAACCGTTCGCGGGACATCTCTTCAGGAAGAATGGCAATTGACTCGCACGCCAGCAGGTTGGCGTCGTACGCACCGCCGCGGCAGTAATTGCCGGTTGACGGCCACACCGCCTTATGGAACGTGGGATCAAATTGCCCAGTGACCAATCGCGGCACCAGGCATCCGAATGTCGCTCCCACCTTGTGGGCTCCGGTGGGGAACCATTTCCCAACGAGCGAGATAATCCGCGCCCGCGTTCCGGTCAACTCGTGTGGGATCTCGAGATAATTTACGCCATCAAACCCACCGCCGTGCTTCACCGGCTCGTTTTTCCACGTGATGCGGAACAGATTGAGCGGATGCAGATCCCACAAACCGACGTCCTTCAGTCGGTCCTTAATCGGCTGGGGAATCTTGGTTGGATCCTTCATCTGTGCAAATGTGGGAACAATGATCCCGCGCTCCCGTGCCCGTTGCGCCGTGCGCTCCAGCTGCCCTTCATTGATTGTTAGGTCGATCATCTTATCCTCCCTTAAAAATATTATAGCGCCGTCGTCCGCTAGTTTGCGATTGCATCCCTTGACAGCCGCTAGCTGTAATGCTATCATACAGCTTGGCAGAATAACAAGCGAACTTGCTGGGAGTGAGTGCATGCCATTCCACAAAGTGCGACCGCAGCGGGTTTCCGGCGTCGTAGCTGCTCAGATCATCGAGGCAATAAAGCGGGGCGATTACCCGGTAGGGAGTAAACTACCGTCCGAGTTTGACCTGGCAGAGAAGATGGGGGTTAGTCGGCCTACTATCCGTGAGGCTCTCGCGGCACTCACCGCGGTTGGGTTGATCGAGTCGAAACCCGGAAGTGGCAACTACGTGCGCAACGGAACCGCTCTCATCGATTCGATCGGAAATAAGGCCGTGCTCGTGTTGGAAAACGAGGACTCTTGTCTCGAGATCATGGAAGCGCGCGGCCTGTTTGAGCCTCCTGCCACCGGGTTGGCCGCACAAAAGCGCACCCCCGAGGATATCGAGCGATTACGGGCAGTCCATCATCGACTGAAACAGCTCGCGAAGAAGGGTGACTTTGATCCCTACTTTAATGCAGATAAGCAATTCCATCTCGAAGTAATCAAAACGGCGCATAATAGCCTTGTCGCCAATGTGCTCATTCCACTTATCAACACGATGGATCAAACTCTCTACCGTGAGTTCACTCAAGATTATTATTTTAAGAATCAATTAGGGTTAGAAGAAGTTGCAGATTTACACGATGATATTCTAGATGCGATATTAGCCGGCGACGGCGAGCGTGCCGAACGTAAGATGCGTGATCACTGGGAGAGAATGCACAAGGCGGTATTCGCAAGCTGATGTAAAAAATAAAGTTTTGAAAGATAATAAGATACATGTATTATCTTAACATTAGTATGTCAGACTCATTTACTAAAGTTCAGGAAGGAGGTGGTAACCCGAGGTATTTCAACTTCGCTGGCTGGGAATCACATCAACAAACACATTTAAGGAGGTTATTTTGAAAAAGAGTGGGTCGAAGCCACGTTTACTGGGAAGGCAGCGCACGGTTCCGTGCCCGAGCTTGGAATGAGCGCGATCCTGCCGGCAGCACGGTTTGTGGTGGAGATCCAACAGGAGGCAGAAAATTGGCAAGAGGTTCCAGGACGGGGGCGCAGTTCGCTCAACATCGGCGAGATCCACGGGGGAACGCAGGTGAACATTGTGCCAGCACAAACAACGGTGCGGATCGACTCTCGCACGGTCTCGCAAGCCGCACACGACGAGGTGGTCGGGGCAATCGAGAAATTAGGAAACGAAGCTGCACAGGCAGGTGGAGCACAGTTTTCCATGGAGATCCTGAACGACAAAGCGCCGATCGTGTCCGATCCGCAGGATCCGTGGGTACAGCGGTTCCTGGATGCAGTTTATCCGGGAGAGGAAGTTGCCCCGGAAATCGCACCCTATTCGACCGATGCGGTATCGATCGTACCAGT
>CAZILO010000124.1:0-3352 GCA_964540085.1 uncultured Thermotogae bacterium | reverse complement strand
CAATGTTTCGCATCGTCTCGCACCACCCAGGATAGCGGAGCGTGCCGCGGAACATGTCAACCACTCCATGAATGTTATACGTGTCAATGTACGGGAGACAGTCACGGTTGGGGTAGCCTTCGAGTGTACCGAATCCTTCGATTTCCACTGGCCAGTGGTGGGAGAATAGGTCTTCTCCGGGGATGTCCACGACCTTTCCATTCTCCAGGTAGCGAGCCGGGTTCTTTCCCGCAAGAAGTACCCCCCGCGGGCTCCAGGAGAACTTATATCCAAACGGGTTGTTATTCGCATCAGGAGCGGGAAGCCCTCCACAGTAGGAAGAAAACTCGGTGAGTTTTCCACCTTCACTTCTGATCTGGTCGATCACCCGCATCGCTGACATGTGATCAATCCCCGGGTCGACCCCAATCTCATTAAGCAGGATCACACCAGCGTCGCGTGCCGCTTTGTCCAAGGCGCGCATTTCGTCCTTGACGTATGATGCCGTGACCATTGGCTTTCGGTGGTTAACGCACAATCTAGCAACGAGCGGGTGATACACGTAAGGAAGAAGGCTTACCGCCAAGTCATGATCACCGATCAGTCGGTCCAGTGCGGCCTCATCGTGCACGTCAAGCTTAACTGCGGTGCCGTTTTTTGCGCCACCGATCAATCGTTGCGCCTTTTCCAGGGTGCGGCTCGCTACCGTGACTGCGAAGCCATCCTGCTCAAGCAGGTAGCGAACAAGCGGACCCGCGACAAGGCCCGCCCCAAGTACCAATGCTTTCTTCATTTTCTCTCCTTTCGTAAAAACTTTTGCAAATAGCGATAGTCCGGGGTCAGCGTACCACTACACACAATGACCGCCCGCTTTACCTCCGGAGGCAACGTACATTTCTCAATCCCAACGGCGCAATCGGCACGTGCGATCGCCGGGATGTAGTTTTTCAGCACCGCGCTAAAATGGGACGATGACTCGCGTGGAAGCTCGGTCGGGAGAATGTCAATCGCCATGATTACCGGTCCATCTCCACGTACTCCAACGATTGCCGCATCGTTAATTGGATCGTACACGTAGGTTGGGATATCCGGCTCGGTCGCTTGCACCGTGACCTCTATCGCCCCTTCAACATCGCAACTGATGTCACCGATCACCCGTAATCGTGCGCCGGGATAGTTTTCCCGCACCCACTCTTTGGTCACAAGGCGGGGATAGCGTGGCTCCCAATAAATCGAGTTAATCAACACGTCAAGGTGGGGAAGGTAACGCGCAAATATACCGCGGTACCGGTCGGGATGCTGATAGTATTCCTGCAGGTCAAACGGGGCGTCCGGGGTGCGCGGTTCGACCATGTCCTCCTCCCTGAACACAGATTGGTACACGACCCGGTTTGACCCTGCGGTTAAATTCGCGAGGTCCGCCGGCGCAACCTCCTCCACGGGAAGCAATGACAGGATCTCCTGTGCCCCCCGCGACACGTTGCCGTAGCCAGCAATTCCGATTACCAGTGGTGTGATCTCCGGCGGAAGGCCGTCGTGGGCAATTTTATCCCCCACAGCGCGGATCGCGGTTTGTGCCGCTGTGAGATCGGGATACTCAAGCGCGCGGTCGATCGTCGTAAACGGATTGGCGATCCCCTCGGCGGCTAATCGCTGCCCCAACGCCCGCAATGTCTCGATCATCCCGGCAAGTCCAGCGTAACGGCCAAAAAAAATGAGCCGGCGGCCATGCTCATCCGTCACACGTTCGTAATCGATCAGCGAACAGCCACGGTCGATTATCTGCTGCAGCATCGGCATGTTGTACGGTTGCCCCTTGATCGTGTGCGAGAAGAAAATGTACGTTTTCCCTGGTTCCAATGCCGTGATCGGAACTTCTTTAATCCCGAAAATAACTGGGCAGGCAGCGAGACTATCCCGCACTTCCACTCCCGCGGCGCGGTAATCGGCGTCGGAGAATACGCGCTTCGCCGACGACTGCACCACGACTTTTATTCCATGTTTATCCTGGAGTTCCGCCGCATCCGTTGGGATGAGCGGAGTCCGCCGCTCCCAGATGTAGCTGTCCTCACGGCGAATTCCGATTGTATAGGTCACATTCCACTTCCTTTCGTAATCTGCGCGCACGCGAAGTATACAGACCCAGGTGTGAAACTGGCAAGTTAAACTGGGTATACTTACCTTCGTAATGAAGGGGGAATTGACTATGCGTGGACAAGGACGAGGAATGGGGTTAGGACAAGGCATGGGCCGACGGCGACGGATGCGCCGCTTCCAGCAGGAACACGTGCGTACCGAATCGCCCGGTGGTCCAGCAGAGGCACCGGCTACCGCACCGATCGATACTCATATCGCGCATGTTGATGGAGAAAAGTGCGTTGGCTGTGGCGATTGTGCCCGCGCCTGCCCGTTTGGCGCGGTTACAGTACAAAACGGCAAAGCGCACGTCGATGCATCGCAATGTCGTGGGTGTCGCGTGTGTACGCGCGCGTGTCCAACCGGAGCGATCTCCTGATCGGAAAGGAAATACTATGACGGACAATGATAAAACATTATGCATCGCTGTCGGGTGCGAAAATGGCAAAGTGCCGCGCAAGCACTTCGGCGATTGCCCGGAATTTTACGTATACAGAGTTCACGCGGACGGAACGTATCAGTTCATCGCTGCCAAACGAAATCTCTCCCCGGAGGAGAAACAACACGCCGATCCGAACAAATTGAAAGGGGTACTGGGAGAACTTTCCGAGTGCGAAGTGGTGGTAAGCGGGTTGTTAAGTCCCAATTTCATCCGGATGCGCGATACCAAACCCGTGCAGCCAGTCGTCACTTCCATCACCGAGATCGATGCGGTTCTACGTGCCATCACCACAGCGTTCGACCAGCTATTTGAACTCGTCACCGCCCGTCGGCGTGGCGAACGGCCGCAGACGATCCCGGTATTGGAATAGAAAAACCGGGCCGTAATGTCACGGCCCGGCTAATCCTCCCTCAAGAAGCTACTTCACGTGCTTGTTTACTTCCACCAACAATGTTTGTGCGCGCTTCTGACACAACGGATTGTACAGCGGGTAATCCGTGCCCGGGTTAGCGTCAACAATCGATGTCAGTACCTGCTTTGCCTTGTCCCACTTGCCGGCCGGCATCAGGTAGTACTCCGCGTAGAACAGGCGGTTCTCAAAGTAGCTGTTGACCGATGGGTCGATCGGGCAGTTATCGCACCCGGTACACGTATCAGGATCGTCCACCACCTTGCACAGGTAGTCCTTCGCCTTGGTTAAATTCTGGCGGAACGTGCCGAATGGAAGTCGAGGTAGCCCGCCCCAACGCGCACCGATGAATCGATACGGCCCATCGACGAGGTAGCTCGGGTCGA
>CAZILO010000123.1:0-3364 GCA_964540085.1 uncultured Thermotogae bacterium | reverse complement strand
GCGGTGAGGACGAGCGCCTGCGGCAGCGGATCGACCATGTTCGCCGGGACGGCGTGCGTCTTGGTGTAAATCGGGGCAGTGCGGCCGTGAATGTACCCGATCGAGATCAGGAGCAGGTTCACCCCCGAATCGAGCAGGCTCAACCCGATGATGATCTTGATCAGGTTGCGCTTGGTGAGAACGGTGAACAGCCCGATCAAAATCAGCCCGGCCGCGCCGACGTAGAACATCGGATCACCAGCGGTCATCGCTCCTCCTTGGTTTCGATCATGTTCGCCACCATCCCCGCGAGCTCCGCTCCCACCTTGAGCCCGATCGCCGCGTAGATGATCGGGATCACGCCGGCGCTGAACAGGGCGTAAACGCTCCCCTTGGGAAGAAAGTTGTTCAGGAAGTAGCCGCCGACTCCCAAGCCGATCAGCCCGATGATCACAAACGTCAACCCGGCCAGACTCTCCACCACGGTGAGCGGCCGCGCCCGCAGATGATAGCCGGGAATGCTCAAATAAAGGAGCAAGAACGCCGATGCCAGCACCGTGCCGCCTTGGAATCCTCCGCCCGGAGTGAGATGCCCGTGCAGAAAGATATAGCTCCCGAACAGGAGGATCAACGGGAACAGGAACCCGGCGCCGCGGCGCACGATCAGGCTTGCATCCGTAAGTCCGCTCGTGCCTCCGCCGCGCCCGCCCGGGGTGCGGCGGGACAGGATGGCGCCCAATCCGAGCGCAGCGATGAACAGTACCGTCACCTCGCCCAGGGTATCGAACGCGCGGTAGTTCACCACCACCGCGGTGACGATGTTGGGAGCACCGGTGTCGGTAATCCCGTGTCTAAGGTAATAATTGGCGACGTCCATCCGATCGATTCCGAACGGAAGGTGGCCGAGTGCAAGCGCAAACCCGACCGCGATCAACGCAAGCACCGCAAAGCTGATCGCCACTCTCATTCCTCGTACCTCCCGGTCTTGCGAATGGCGATCACGAATATCGCGGTGGTGAGGCCGGCCCCGATCGCCGCCTCGGCCATCGCCACATCCGGCGCCTGCAGGAGATAAAACAGGCCGGATACGATTAAGCTGACCGCAGCGCACGCCACCACTGCGGCGATCAGATCGCGCAGGAAGTACGCGGCCAGCGCGGCGCCGAGCATCCCAATCACAAGCAGCGCGATGTAAATCATTCTTCCTCCTCGGGCGGCGTGGTGCAGTCCTCAAACTCCGCACACCGGTCGACCACGGTTCCCTGCCACAGCGGTACCCCCCGCTTGTAACTCGCCCGCGCCAGCGCGTGCGCGCTGATCGGGTTCGTCAGTAGGATGAACACCGCGATCACGATCGTCTTCAGCAGCCAGCCCGGATGGACGAACCCCACGCCGATGATGGACGCGAACGCCCCGAGAGTGGTGCACTTTGTCCCCGCCTGGAGGCGGTTGTACACGTCAGGTAGCCGGAAGATCCCGAGCCCGCCGAGGAATAAAAACGCCGCCCCAATGCCGATCAGTACCTCGCCGAATATCCGCATCACACCCCCCGCTCCATGTAACGGGCGACTGCGAGTACGCCGATAAATCCGAGCACGGCGTACACGAGCGCCACGTCGAGATAGATGTAGCGGTCGAAGAACGACGCCAGCAGCACCAGCAAGGCGATCGTGATCGTCACCGTACCATCCACTCCCACCACGCGATCCGACGTCGTCGGGCCGAGGGCGGCGCGGGCAAGGGCGAAGAATACCCCGGCGGCGATGAACGAAAAGAACACGAGCCACATCATGAGAAGATCACCCGCAGAAATCGCTCGAATCTCGCCCCAATCAGCTTTGTCGCCCCCTCAGTCTCTGCATCTTTAACGTTGATCCAGTGGATCAGGAGATTGCTCCCACGAATATCCATCGTAAGCGTCCCCGGGGTGAGGGTAATCGAGTTGGCGAGCGCCATCTTGCCGGTGTCGGAACTGAGGTCGGTTTTAATCATGACGATCCCTGGCTTGATCGGCATGTGAGGATGGATCACGCGGTAGGCGACGTCGAAGTTGGCCTTGATCATCTCCCAGAAGAAGACAGGGATGTATAGGATGAAGAACAGGAGCTTCTTCAGGGAGAAGCCGGACATCCCGACTCGGGAGAACTGCCGCCACCCAAACGCGGCAGCGATGGCAGCGATGACGAGCCCGACGATAACCTCCTCCCAGTTTAACGTCTCGACAATGGCAAGCCACACGCCAAACAGTACGATGAACGTGACCAAGTAGCGTCCGATCGGGTTGCCCGCGTGCGTGTCGTCGCTCACTGCTCCTCCAGTCGGTACACCAATTGCCCGAGCGCCATTGGGATGTCCACCGGTACCACCCGCACGCCCTCAGGAACGTGGAGCTGACACGGGGCGAAGCACAGGATCCCCCTGATCCCGGCTTCGATCACGACATCGGCCACCTGAGGAGCGGCCTCCACCGGGGTGGCGATGATCGCCAGCTCGACCTTCTCCTCCTGCACCCGGGCAGCGAGGTTGGCCACATCTTCCACCGTAATTCGGCCCACGCGGTTGCCAATCACGTGGGGGGAGTTGTCAAACGCGAGTACGATGTCAAATCCCTGTCGTCGCAGCTCCGGGTTCTTGAGGAGGGCCGACCCGATGTTACCTACCCCGATCAGCGCAAGACGCCATGGCCGGTTGAGGTTCAGAATAGCACGCAGTTCATGCACCATTGCCGCGGTTTCGTATCCCACACCGCGTTTCCCGAATCCGCCGAAATACGAGAAATCCTTACGCACCTGCGCCGGGTTCATGTGCAGAATCTCGGCCAACTCCTGGGACGAGAACGTCTCTTTTCCCTCTTGGAGCATGCAATCGAGCTCGCGCAGGTACACGAGCATGCGTTGCATCGTCTCTTCCGGTACCGCTGCGTGTTTGATCATCGTCCACCCACTTTGTGAATGTACTCACGTTCACAAGCGCAATATATACCATGCCAAGTCGCAGTTGTCAAGTGCGGCAATGACATCGGCGAATGCGCGTTACGGACCGGACTTTGACCGTTGGTGGTTGTAGTTGAACAGAAGCGGAAGCGTTCGTCCCGCCCACCGCTGCCGTCCAGCCAGTCCAAGGACATCGGTGCGCGGCTTAAAGTTTGCTGTAGCGCTCTGCGCGACGCGAACAAGAGGAACAACGTCGCACACAAGGTGCGACGCTGCGAAAGTGGCTGTGTTTTGTAACGTCAGGGCTTGTCCCCGACGTTTTCCGGCACAGGTTGTGCGCCGGACGTGCTGAGATGAAAGCGATGTGACGACGATGAACATCCTGATCCTACACGGTTCCAACCTGAATCTGCTCGGGACGCGCGAGCCCGCGGTGTGCGGAGAAATGACGC
>CAZILO010000122.1:0-3390 GCA_964540085.1 uncultured Thermotogae bacterium | reverse complement strand
TATCTGCGGCAGTTTTTGCGATGCGCCGATCTTATCATCACCCCGTCCGCATCCGCAGTGGAGGAATTGATCCCACTCGTCAGCGGTCGGCCGGTACGGCCGGTATCAAGCGGGGTGGACTTAGCTAAATTTACTTATGATCGGGAGAAACGGAGATTATTTCGGGCACGATACAAGCTTGACTGCCCCACTGTTCTCGCGGTTGGGCAGGTGATCCCCCTCAAAGGGGTGGAGGACTTTATCGCTGTCGCCCGTCTGTTGCCGCAGTTTCAGTTTATCTGGGTCGGGCCGCGCCCAAGCCGGTTACTATACTTCAATCCTAGGTTTGAAGTTGCGATCCGTCGTCATCCTGATAACGTCCGGTTTCTTGGGTACCTCCCGACGGTGGAAGAAGCGTACAGCGGCAGCGACGTTTATTTTCACCCGTCTTACGGCGAGTCGCTTGGTCTTGCTGTGATCGAAGCAGCGGCAGTGGGACTTCCATTGGTGGTGCGCGACCTTGCGGTATATCGCTCCTGGCGGGAGACAGATCCGGCCGGCCGGTGGGGAACAACCACTGCGGAGTTCGCACACGCGATAACGGACCTCATCGCTGCGGATCTCCCGGTTGCGCGTCACGCGTTCGTGGAGGAACATTCATTGCCCCGTGTTGGCGAGCGACTTATCGATGTGTACACCGAGGTGTTAGCGTGACAAAGATATTTGTGATCGGGTTGGATGGGGTTGGCTTCCCGTTGTTGGACAAGTACGCGGATGCACTTCCTCATCTTACCGCGTATCGCAGTACCGGATTAATGGGAAAACTTCGCAGTACGATCCCGCCGCTTACCGGGCCGGCGTGGTCCACATTTCAGACCGGGGTAAACCCAGGCAAGCATGGAATATTCGGGTGGAGAACGCGCAAGCCGGGGGACTACAAGCTGCGTGTTGTCAATTCCGCTGACATCGATGTACCCACAGTGTGGGAGATCGCGAGCTCCCAGGGGAAACGCGTCATCAGTATCGGAGTCCCCGTTACCTATCCTCCGCGCCCGGTGGATGGGGTCATCATTCCGGGGATGCTTGCTTCACCTTCTGATCCCGCTCCGACTTATCCCAAGGAGGCGTATGCCGAGCTCCGCCGTGCCGCCCCGGGGTATCGGTTCTTTCCGGAGTGTGCCCATCGGTTCACAGTGCGTGGTAAAGTCGAAGAGTTGTTGACAGGAGCCCGTGGCCGCGCCGCCGCCGCGCGCCACTTTATGACTCACTATGATTGGGACCTGTTCATGCTCCATCTTCAGACAACGGATAAGGTACAGCATGATCTGTGGGGCATCTCCGTTAACGGATTCGATCCTGTTCGTGCTGTGTTTCAGGAGATTGACCGCCTCGTCGGTGAATTGGTGGATCTGGCGCGTAAAATGGGTGCTGCTGTAGTTCTCATGTCCGATCACGGAATGGGGCCGGAGGAATTCACGTTTTCAACTAACACTTGGCTGTGGCAACAGGGATATCTCAAGTTGCGCGCTGGGGTTGAAGGGCGGATAAAGCGTGCCCTGTTCCGTGTCGGTCTGACACATCGGCGCCTACAAACGGTCGGATTCTCTCTGTATCCATTTGCCTACCGCCTCGGGCTCACCACTAATTTATTCCTGGACGCGGTCGGTGACACGCTGCTTGCACGCGCACTCGGAAAGCTGTTTCTCTCATTTGACGACATCGATTGGAGTCACACGCGTGCCTATTCCCACGCTGATATCGGCCACGTGATCGTAAATGTCCGCGGGCGGGAGCCACACGGTATTGTCTCTCCCGATGAGCGGGAGGCGCTCGTCGCTGAGCTAATCGAGCGGCTGAACGCCGTGGTAAATCCGAAGACTGGAGAGCCGCTCCTCGGGGAAGCTTATCCCCGCGAGGAAGTCTACTCCGGGCCACACGTAACGGAAGCTCCGGACATCATGTTCCTTCCTCGTGATTTGCGGACGATCGCCAATGGAGCATCCGGGTTCTACTCGAACCGCTTGTTCGACCGGCCCATCTTCCGTGCTCATCACCGGATGGATGGAATACTGATTGGGTTAGGAGATCCGTTTCGACCGCAAACGCAAATTGATGGAGCGCGGCTCCTCGACCTCACACCGAACATCCTCTATCTCCTCGATTGCGAAATTCCCGAATACATGGACGGGCACGTGTGGAATGCCGCCTATACCCCGACATATTGGCGTGCCCACCCCCTGCAGATGTCCGCGGACGCATACCACACTACATTAGTAGCAGCCAATAACGACGACGAGGCTCTCAAACGCCGACTGAAAGGGCTCGGCTACCTGTAACCTGTAAAAAGTTCAGCGATGCAGGTTTCGTGCCGCGATGAATGACAATCCGTTCTCGGTGAGCGCGGCTGCGGTCCGATTCACTGCCGCGTGCTTGTCGAGGTAATTAAGCTCGAGATACGGCATCAGCCCGCGCGCTTCGATTTCCTCCTTTGGCAGAAAGTATTCAAGGATGTCCGACGGGTGCTCACGGGCGGCGTCGATGTCCGGCCCTGCCCCCTCGTGCTTGGCGGAGATGTTCTTAACGTGATCAGCGAGCTGAACGAGCTCCGCCGTGCGGTCGTACGGTTGGATAACGATCGACTTGTATGTCTCGGTGATGTGATGCTCGAAGCGGACGACGTCCTCGAACCCAAGCGCTGCGCGAATCGGAGCTGTCTTCTCGATTGTCCGGTTGGTCACCGAGTTTGACCAGTTAAACCCGATCAGAGACGTCGTCCCGTCCGGTCGCGCGAACAGCTTTGCCCCGATCAACGTCCATAGGGCAGCGTACGGGTTGTCATTTCCCAGATACACTGAGATCTTGAACTCAACGTCGATGCCGAGTTTATGAAGGAAGTAACCGAGCAACACCGTGCCGGGGTTGATGTTCAGGACCTGTTTTATCCCGTAAGTCGTGTAGTAGTGAAGGAATTCATCCACCCACTGCAGGGCATGCTCATTCGGTTCCCCCACCCCGCCGAAGTAACCGGTGATTGTGTCGGGACCACCAAGGTGGATATTCGAGCCGTCCGTTCCCTTGGTATCAAGGGTTTCAACGTAACTCGCCCCGATAATTTGCATCGCCGCAGCAACAGCAAGCGTGTCGCCATTATCGGCGACCTGCTCCTTCATACTGCGCACTCTGATATAACGACCGGGCATCAGCTCTTTGTTTTCGATCGCTTGATGCGCTTCGGTGATCAGCCACGGGAAGAATTGAAGTGCGCTGATCTCGAGCGTCACCGCGTAGTCGTCCTTAAACGTCATCGTGGCCGCACGGTCACCGAGAACCTGGCGCCGGAAATCGGCAATTGTGATGAACGCTCCCTCGTCTCGCATGCGCGTCAACCACTCAAGATCACTGAGATACGGC
>CAZILO010000121.1:0-3390 GCA_964540085.1 uncultured Thermotogae bacterium | reverse complement strand
TGTAATCCTCACAGGATCCTGAATCCTGCGCGTCTGCCAATTCCGCCACTCCGGCATGCGGAAAAAGTTTAAATTCCCACATGGACCATGTCAACTAATCGAGGTATCCCAAGTCGCGCAATCGCTTCTCAACCTGTGCTTCCTCAGCTTCTGAATACGGCGCGAGGTACCCCGCTTCCATCAGCGCTGTGCGCAGCACCGTCTCGACGTATTCCGACACTGATTCCGCTGGCAGTTCGCTGAGGTGATCCGTGATCACCTGGACAATGTCAGCCGACACTGTAATCGATCGCTTGTCCATCACTCCTCCTTTGGCTTCGGCCCCAATCCGAAATGTTCGAGAATCATTCCCTTGACATCAAGAATGGACCGCTCATCGTGACTATCCCCGGGGCGGGAGATCAGAATTCCGTACGGGGCGTGATTGGCGTCGTCGGGGCCGGTGTCGTTTTCGTGAAAGTGAATTCGGTTCCAACCGATCGTCCCGATCGATCGCCATCGCAGATCTCCGAAGTACACAAATAAATCGGGCGGGATTCCGTTTACCACTGGATACAACTCTTCGGGGCGGAAAACGCGGGTCCCGATGGGAGATCCCATCTCGTCCGGGATCGCGGCGATCGCGTCCGCAAGCTCGTCCCGCACTCGAGTGTAATCGCGCGGCGGCACGATCCCCTTTGGCTCCCGTCCGGCGACGTTCAAGAATACGCGCCCATAGTAGCCGCCTTCGCCCCACGCGACCGTTTTTGTCCAATCGACGCGCTTCTCCCGGATGAGATCCCCAATCCGCGTTGGCGTTTGCGGGTACGCGTGCAGAGTGAGGTAACCGTTTTTGATCAGCCATTCGTTGATTCCGATGCCGCCGTCCATGCGCTGCGCCCCGTGGTCGGAAACGATGATGATTCTCGTGTCGGATGGCATTGCCGCGATCAACCGCGCAATCTCGGCGTCGATCAACCGGTAATAATCCGGGATTGCGTTGTGAAATGGGCTATCCGGGTTGTAGTTGCGGTGCTGCCGATCGTAGTGTGACCACAGGCCGTGATGGATGCGATCGGTTCCAATCTCCACCATCGCGAACAAGTCCCAATCGTGATGTGTGACGAGGTGACGGGCGAGCGCGAATCGCTTTTTCGTCATTTCGTGGAGCTCATCGATGAGCCACGCTTTGTTGTCGGTGCGGAACCCGCGCACATCGAGAACGTACTCACCGACGACGGCTGCGATCTCGTCCTTTAGGGCAGCGGGATAGGTGTAGACGGCATCGATGCTCGGAGCGAGAAACCCGGACACGAGAACGCCGCGTACTGGCTTCGGCGGATACGTTCCCGGGATGCCGAGCAAGATCGAGCGTAGCCCGCGCTTTCCAAGCACATCCCACACCGGCGCCGCGTGGAACGCGGCCGAGGTGGCGATCCGCAGGCCGGTATAGGAATAATCGGCCCGATTACGGAATCCGTACACGCCGAGCGTACCGGGGTCGGTTCCGGTCATCATACTCATCCACGCCGGGATCGTGATCGGTGGATCAACCGACCGTAGCCGCGCAAAACTTCCTTCATTCACTAACGCGGAAATTGTAGGAAGCTGGGGAAGGAGCTCCCGCAGAAGGTCGGGATCAGCACAGTCAAGGCCGATGAGCGCGAGTTTGGTCATCGGAACGCCTCCCGCAGGATCCTCGCTACCTCTGGCCGAGTGAACTCCGGTGGCAAGTCCTTTCCCGCCCGCAGCAGCTCCCTTACCTTCGTCCCTGAGAGGAAGACGTGATCCTCGGCGCCGTGGGGACATGTCTTCGCCGTTGCCATTCCGCCACACTTGCGACAGTAGAACGCGTGCTCAAACTTGAGGGGAGTAATCCCGATCTCGTCGGGATCGAACTGATCAAACGCTTTCTGGGCGGCGTAGGTATCGTAGTAGTTTCCCACCCCGGCGTGATCGCGGCCGATGATGATGTGGGTGCAGCCATAGTTACGGCGGCAGATCGCATGGAACACGGCCTCGCGGGGCCCGGCGTAGCGCATCGGCGCGGGGAACACCCCAAGGAGGACGCGATCGGCGGGAAAGTAATTGTTGAGCACGGCCCGGTAGCACTCCATCCGTACCGATGCCGGAATGTCGCCGCGCCTCGTCTCCCCGACGAGCGGGTTCAAAAACAGACCGTCGACGGTCTCCAGCGCGCACTTTTGCAGATATTCGTGGGCGCGGTGGATCGGGTTGCGGGTCTGAAACGCGACGATTGTCCGCCACCCTCGATCCGCAAATGCCCGCCGGGTGGCTGCCGGGTCGAAGTGATGCTCCGGGAATTCCACTGGAACCCTCTCCAGGAGCTCGATCTCCCCTCCGAGAAGTGTCGGCGGCTCGGAGTAGAGGCGGGCCACCCCCGGATGAGCCGGATCTTCCGTTCCGTAGATTGCGCGCGCCTCCCGCTTCGGGTCGCGGGCGTAGACGTCAGCTACTTGCATGATGCCGTAGACAGTCCCGTCGTCCCCGCATAGCGCAACCCCGGAGCCGCGGGCAGGAGGAACTTCGACCGGGAGCACGATCGGAAGTGGCCATACCGTGCCGTCCGGCAGTCGCCACTCGGCGAGGACGTGGTCGTAGGTAGCGGAGTCCATGAACCCGGTGAGCGGGCTGTACAAGCCGGCAGCAATGTTGTCAAGCTCGGCGAGGTGAAACTTGGAGAGCGTGATTCTGGGCAGCTTCTTCGCCCGCCGCCGGTGGTCGGCAACGTTGGTGCCGGTCAAAACCCGGTTCACCAGCACACCGCCGTGCGGGGTGATCATTGCGCCTCCAGTGGCGTCCTGAGTGGCGGTATCAGATCACGAGTTTCCAGATAAGAAATGATCTTCGCGGTCGACTCCGCCACCGTCTCGCGATCGGTGTGTACCACGACCTCCGGGTGCTCCGGCGGTTCGTATGGGTCGTCGATCCCGGTAAATCCGGTGATTTCTCCGGCGAGCGCCTTGCGGTACAACCCCTTGGGATCACGGGCGATTAGGATGTCGAGTGGGCAGTCCACGTACACCTCGATGAAATTATGACAGCGCCGGCGCGCTTCCGCCCGGGCGGCGCGGTACGGTGATATGAACGCACATGTCGTCGCCACCCCGTTCTTCGACAGCAGTTCGGCGACGAACGTCACCCGACGGATGTTCTCGTCGCGGTCCTGCTTGGAAAACCCGAGGTCGCGCGTCAGGTCCTGACGGACCACATCTCCATCCAGCCGCTGCACGAACCGCATTCCACGTGCCCGCAGTGTGTTCTCCACCGCGATGGCAAGCGTCGTCTTTCCCGCTCCTGGTAACCCGGTGAACCACACCACAAACCCGTCCCTCATGTCAATGCGTGTGCTCGAACTCTTCCCGCATACGGGCGACGAGTTCAGGATCA
>CAZILO010000120.1:0-3396 GCA_964540085.1 uncultured Thermotogae bacterium | reverse complement strand
CGGCGAAGATCAGGTAGCGCATGTGCGCCTGCGATTCTCCGGCGAACGCCGCCCGTAGGTTCTCCTCTGTCATTGGTCTCATGCTTAAACCTCCCTATTTAGTGTTTTTTAGTTGCTCTAAAATCTCCCCCATATCGGGGACATCGCTTATTGGGTATACCTTTGACCACCGCACGATCCCATCCGCATCGAGGATAAACACTGCCCGCTCGGAATAACCGTCATCACCGCGGAAGATCCCGTAGGATTCAGCAATCGCTCCGTGCGGCCAGAAATCGGAGAGGAGCTTCGTCTCCTTGATCCGCAGGTCCTTTGCCCACGCGCGCTTCGCCGGGACGGAGTCGACGCTCAGCCCAAGCGCGACCGCATTCAGCCGGGCAAACTCTGCCCGGTTCTCCTCCAGCGCTTTCATCTGCGCCGCGCACACCGGGGTGAACGCGAGCGGATGGAACGACAGGATCACCCGCTTTCCCCGTAACTCCTTCAGATCGACTTTCTCGCCGTGCTGGTCCGGAATGACAAACCCCGGCGCCTTGGTTCCCGCTTCGATGATGCTCATTTGCTGCCCTCCTGTACATCTTCGTTTGCCTGCTGAACGAGGTCGCCAACGACGGGAAGCCGTGCGAGGAGATCCGCGCCGTGTGGCGCTGTGGCGAGAGCCGCGGTCAGATCTACCCCCGCCTCGTGCAGGGCCTGGTGCCTTCCGCCCCGCCACAAAAAACTGCCCGAGACGTCGTACACTTTTCCGTCGTAGCCGATGTACGCCGGCCTTCCGTCCTTTCCGTTGTAGCGGGCGAGCTCGGCCGGGGTAAACCGCCGTGTCATTTACTTTAAGAACTTCGAGACGAACGGTGAGGTCTCCCCGCGGCGGAGGAAGTGCCCGGACGGGCCCTCGCCGAGGAACTCGGAGAACCACGATTCGTGTTCGATCTCCTCGTTCAGGATCGCCAGGGCGAGGTCATAGGTGCGATGGTCCTTCCCCGCGGTCATGTTGCAGATCTGCGTGTAGCCGCGGACGGCGCACCGCTCCGCCTCCACCAGGACCTTCATGATCGCGTTGACGTCGGTCGGATCGGCCGGCAGGCGCGCTGGTGGGCAGGCCGACATATCGTGAAACTCCTTCATGTCTTGGGGAAGCTTCCCTCCGAGCTCGTAGATTCGGGGGATGAGGGCCTCAAAGTGATTCCGATCCTCGATCCGCGCCGTCTCGGCGATCTCCTTCACCCCTTCCCCGGCGAGCCCGATCAGGTTGAACCGGAGGATCGTGTAGTAGTAATAGGTGGTGATTTCCGCTGAGGCATTCTTCACCAGGAGCTCCAACAATTGGTCGACATCGACCCCGGCCCGCTCCACTACCTCACGTGTTACCTTTGCCATGATGTACCTCCTCTTTGGTGGCGGTCTTTTTTATCCATTAACATTTTTCCCGTGGAGAGTGCATCCGCACTCGGCTTCACTCCTCTAGATTGCTTCCTTCGCCATCGCTTGTTCGATCATTGTGTCAATCACCTGCTGCAGCGATACGGGCAGGCCGTCGATCTTGACGTCGAGGAACCCGCGGATGATCAGTGCCCGCGCCTCCTCCTCGGACAAGCCGCGTGCCATCAGGTAATTGAGCTGGTCACCGGCGATCTTCCCCACCGCCGCCTCGTGCGATAGCTCGGTGTCGGGGTATGTCGCCTTGAGCTCGGGAATGGCGTGGATTACTGCCTCCTCATCGAGCATGATCCCGTTGCACTCCATGTGCCCCTTGGTATCGGCATTTCCTCCCTCAATCAGTCCACGGGAGATGACGCTGCTTTCCGTTGCCACCACGCGGCTGACGATCTCCCCCCGTGCCCCGGCGCCGATAAGGCGAATTCTCCCGCCAACGTCGAAGTGCGACCCCGCCTTGGCGTACAGGATTGAGTTGAACCGTGCCGTTCCGCTGGCCTTCACCACAGCGAGCGGATTAGTGTCGATGTGTTTCACCCGGGTAAGGGCAATGTAATTGGAGAGGTAGGTTCCGCCCTCCTCGACGATCACTCCGGTCCGCGGCCGCACCTCCACCTCCGGGGCCCAATCGTGCACCATGGTGTAGGTGAGGGTCGCTCCCGTGCGCACGAAGATCTCGGTTACCGCGATATGTTTGCCGGCGTTGGCGTACGAGGCAGCGGTGCAACCGGTGATGAGGTGAAGCTCAGACCCGGGTTCAAGCACGATCACGTTGTGCAGCACCTGCTCCTCTCGCTGCGATTTGAGCAGGAAGCACGACTGGGCGGGGAACCTGATCTTTGCTCCCTCTTTGACGTGGATGAAGTTTCCTGCCGGATCGGGATGGTTTGCCACGAGACGGGTGAACTCGTCCGTATCCGGGTCCACCAGGCTCCACTCCAATTCTCGCACCCACGGATAGTCGGCCCGCGCCTGCCGGATCGATGCCATCACCAGCTTCCGTTCCTTGGACGCGGCAACGCGGGCGGTGTCGTCCTCAATCAGGAACGATGCCGACCGTGGAGTTTCACCGGAGTCATCGTAGCCGACTTTTCTTAAGTCGAGTTTATCCTTTGAGGAAGTCATGAATTTTCTCCTTTATTCTTGCTTCAGCAAGGCAGTTACCAAACCCGTTTGCCGATATCTGATCGAAGATGTCGAGCGGGGCGCCCGAGCACATGAATTTCCCATCGACGAGGACGTAACCGCGGGTGGCGTGCAGGTGTTCAAGGATCGAGCCGGTGTGGGTGACGATGATACCGCCGACAGTGCGTTCCCGAATCGGCCTGTCCCGCTGGAACAGTTGTTCGATCACGCTCCGCAACAGCTTCAGACTGTCGACATCGACACCGGATTCGGGCTCATCAAGCAGGACCAACTGCGGCCGCTGCAGCAGGAGCTGGAGGAGCTCGCTCCGTTTCTGTTCCCCGCCGGAGAACCCATCATTCAGACCGCGGTTGAGGTGCCCTGTCATCCCCAACCGTGCTGCCTCAGCGGCAATTCGGTCGGTATCGATCTTGAGCGCTTTCCCGAGTGCGGACAGCGAAACGTCGCGCACTGGCGGCGGTTGTTGGAACGCAAGCCCGATTCCAAGCCGCGCTCGAGCGTCGATCGAAAGCCCGAGGATTGATTTCCCCTCGAACCGGATGTCGCCCGATGTAACGCGGTACGGGGGCAGTCCCATGATCGCCTTGATCAGGCTGGACTTGCCCGACCCGTTTGGCCCGAATACAACGTGAATCTCACCCCGGGCGACGGTGAGGTTGATCCCGGACAGAAGCGGCTCGTCACCGATGCTTACCGCAAGGTCATCGATTTCCAGTAGCGGCGTTTCCGTCATGCTATCTCCTTGTGGCGGGCAGCGATCTCAGTGGCGAGACGATCGAGCCCCGCGTAGTCCTCATCCCGCGGCAGTCCACGGGC
>CAZILO010000119.1:0-3431 GCA_964540085.1 uncultured Thermotogae bacterium | reverse complement strand
CATTTTTAGAACGCTGGCTCGCCGTACAGTATTGTACTCGTAGCAAGGAGGGTGTAGAACCAACCGCGTGTCTGATCGACCCCGTCGCAGAAGAAGTCGGCGGGGAAGCTCTTATTGAATTCATCCTGATTCTCGAACGGGTAGTGCCACTGCGCCGTGTGCATCGACCCGGAATCGAACCAGGTATCGATCACGTTTGGAACCCGGTGCATCGTGCCCCCACACTTCGGGCACTTCAAGGTTATCCGGTCGATATACGGGCGGTGAAGCTCGACTGTGCGCGCCAATTGCGGGTCATTGGCCAGCGAAACGAGCTTCTCCCGGCTTTCGACTGCGATCGTCTTCCCACACTCGTCGCACACCCACAGATTAAGGGGCGTCCCCCAATAGCGGTCGCGGGACAGAGCCCAGTCCTTAAGGTTGGCGAGAAAATCGCCGAGCCGGCCTTCGCCAACGTGGGCCGGATACCAATTGATCTTGCGGTTGTTCGCGATCAGTTTATCCTTAACCGCGGTTGTCTTTACGTACCACGAATCGAGCGCATAATAAAGAAGCGGGGTGCCGCAGCGCCAGCAAAACGGGTACTCGTGCTCGTACGGCGCGTAGCGGTAGAGAATTCCGCGGTCTTTAAGATCATCGATGATCTTGCTGTCGGCATCCTTGACAAACATCCCCGCGCACAGCGGGAACTCATCGGTGAACTTTCCGGACAGATCGACGGGATGGAAAAACGGGAGATCCTTCTCCCGCCCGAGGTTGTAGTCGTCCTCCCCAAATGCGGGCGCGGTGTGCACAATCCCGGTTCCCTCTTCCATGTTTACAAACCCGGCAGCGTGCACCCGGTAGGCGCGGGAATCGTCAATGAGGCGATATGGTGGCTCGTAGGCGATACCAACAAGATCCTGTCCCGGAAACTCACGCACAATCCGATAGTCACCATCGATAGCGGTTTCGACCAACGCCTTGGCCAAAATCAGGCGCTCATCTCCAAGATCGACCTCAACGTAATCCGCATCCGGAGCGACCGCTAGCCCAACGTTCGCCGGCAGCGTCCACGGAGTTGTCGTCCACGTAAGAAGCGACGTCTTCCCCGGGAGCTCCTGTTTGTAATCCGAGTCAGCATCGGAAACGATCCGCATCCGCACCGAGATCGACGGATCCTCCACCGTGCGGTATCCCTGTGCGACCTCGTGCGAGGACAGCCCAGTGCCACACCGCGGGCAGTAGGGAAGGACCTTGTGACCCCGGTAGAGGAGCCCATTCTCATACATCTGGGCCAGTTCCCACCACACCGATTCGATGTAGTCGTCGGTGTAGGTGACGTACGCGTTTTCGAGATCGATCCAGAACCCCATCCGCGCGATCATCCGTTCCCACTCCGACTTGTACTTCCACACCGACTCCTTGCACTTTTTAACGAATTTCTCGACCCCGTACGTCTCGATCTCGGGCTTGGAGTTCACCCCGATCTCGCGTTCCACCTCGAGCTCAACCGGAAGGCCGTGTGTATCCCATCCTCCTTTGCGCGGAACGTAGAACCCCTGCATCGTTTTGTAGCGGGGGAAGAGATCCTTATAGACGCGCGGCATCAGGTGACCAAAGTGCGGCTTCCCATTCGCCGTCGGTGGTCCTTCGTAGAACACGTACCGCGGACCGTCCCGCGTCGCGGCAAGCGACTTTTCGAACGTGTTGTTTTCTTTCCAGAACTTAAGGACCTCCTCCTCACGGGAGATCGGATCCTTGGGCAATTTATCAAATTGATTCATCACTTTCTCCTTAACACGAAGGGCAATTGAGAGATGAAGATTCTAACTGATAACGCGCTGAGATGCCCCTTACCGGGGCACGCTAATGTAGATGAGAAGCGGTTGAAAGACTCGATCTTCCTTCAGCATCGTATGATCACTCTTCATGTTAGCGCGGGGACAACGCTCCGTCAAGCCAAATTTTTCGTATAATCGCCGTGGAGGTCAGGAATGGTGCATTATCTTCTCGGAATCGACGTAGGGACACAGGGAACAAAGGGGGTGCTCGTCAGCCCGGCTGGAAACATCGTCGGGACAGCGAGCATGGAGTATGGACTTCTTCATCCCCAACCAGTGTGGGCCGAGCAGTGGCCGGACGTGTGGTTCGATGCAACGTGTACGGTCATCCGTAATCTTCTCGCCCAATCCGGGATCCCCCCGCAAGAGATCGCGGGCATCTGCATCAGCGGGTTGTACGGGGGAAGCGGGATCCCGCTTGATGGGAAAATGCATCCAGTACGGCCATGCTTGATTTGGATGGATCGACGGGCGACGACCGAAGTCGAGTGGATTAAGCACAACGTCGACCTCGATCGGCTGTTCGCAATAACCGGAAACTGGGTCGACAGCTACTTCGGCTACACGAAGATTTTGTGGATCAAGCAGAACGAGCCTGAGAACTGGAAGAAGATCGCCCTATTTCTTCCCCCAAACTCCTATATTAACTATCGCCTAACCGGAAAGATCGCGATCGACCATTCCTCAGCCGGGAACTTGGGCGGGCTGTACGATATCCACACCCATGCCTGGTCCGAAGAGATGGCCCAAACCATCGGAATTCCACTCGAACTGATGCCGAGAAAGATTGTTTCCTCCGAACAGGTAATCGGTGAAGTGACCGCCAACGGTGCCCAGCTCACGGGACTTGCACCCGGGACCCCGGTCCTTGCCGGTGGGGTGGACGCTCCGATGGCAACGTTCGCTGCTGGAGCGCTCGACCCCGGCGACAACGTCGCCATGATGGGGACCTCCACGTGCTGGGGAATCATTCACTCCGGCGCGGGATTCGCCAAAGAACTCGTTTCTATGCCGCATGTAGTTGACGCCGCGGATAAGGTTTACACCTGGGGCGGATCAGCCACATCCGGGGCCCTCGCCAGTTGGTTTAAGGATCAATTAGGGGGTGGTGCCTCTTTCGCTGACCTCGATCGGGCGGCAGCGCAAGTATCGCCAGGAGCGCAAGGCGTGATCGCCCTTCCCTACTTCATGGGTGAGCGCGCCCCGCTGTGGGACCCAAACGCGCGTGGGGCTCTCGTCGGCCTAACACTCTCCCACTCCGCCGGTCACGTCTTCCGGGCCTTGCTCGAAGCAACAGCGTACTCCCTACGCCATGCGATTGAGACCGGGATAGAAATCGGGCTTCCGCTCTCCGAAGCGACGACAGTCGTGGGCGGGGTGGCGCGGTCCAAACTATGGCTCTCCATCCTCGCCGATGTAACAGGCCGCTCGATCCGCACCCTAGCGACCGAAGGAATCGGTGCTCCACTCGGGGATGCGTTTCTCGTCGGACTGGCAACCGGCCTATTCAAGGACTATAGCGATATCCACGACTGGATTCGTTACTCCAAACCGACCACTCCCGACCCCGACCGGAAGGCAATCTACGACAAGTACTACCAGTTGTAT
>CAZILO010000118.1:0-3510 GCA_964540085.1 uncultured Thermotogae bacterium | reverse complement strand
GCTCGCTCCTGGCACGGTGGTGTGCATCGAGCGATAACTCACTTCTTGGACGCGCGCTTCTTCGCTTCCGCAGCGGCGGAGGAGAGCATCGTCCACGCCCCGTCGCCGATGAACACGTATTGCGGTGCCGGGGGAGCGGGAGGTGCGGTGCGGACGAGGACGCGTCCCGGGAATTTGTTGTTGAACACGGCGAGTTGGGTGAGTACGCTTGCCATGTCCTCCGGTGCGGGAACGCGGTACAGGAACAGGATGCGATTGTAGGTAGCGTGGAGGAAGAAGTGCGGTCCCTGTTCTTTGATTTGCGGGCCGATCGTCGCAAACACCCACACCCAAACCGGATACGCATCACTGGCCGCGGCGTATTTCTGAGTGAATTCGGTGAGCGGAACCGCGGATGCGGTCTGGACATAATCCGTGGTGTACGTGGCGTAATAACTGGCGAGCTGCGTCACTTCCTTGTCCGTCACCCCGGTCCAATCGATGGTGTACGTTTCCCCGTTTGGGGTCTTGACGTTTACCGCGATTCCGGTGGGGAAAGAAAGCGGTGTGGTATATGTGATTGTGCGTGTGTACGTGAGGTGATTTATGGTGTCCTTGAGCGTGATCGTGGCGCGATAGGATTCACCGGGGGTGGGGGTGATGAACGGCGACAGGAAGCTCACCGATTGGAAGTGGCCGCACTCCTTGTGCGCCGGTTGGTGATCATGGGCGAGCAGCTTGGTCCCATGGTATACCGACCAATCGACATCGAGGGCGAGGCAAGTTGGGATCGGGTTGTACTTGAGCACCACGTAAAATCCGACCTGGGTTTCATGTGTGCGCGTGTTGACGCGGAATTGGGGCCCGGCATTCGTCTCCGTCCACGTCACCGCCGCGACTGCGGTCGCCGAGATCAACAACGCCAGCAGGATTGCAATCGAAAAGATATACTTTCTCATCAGTTCCTCCTTCAAAATGGATAATCAAGAATAGCACCGTCACGGGATCGTGACAACACGAGGGGCGAATAGATGACGACGCGGGGAATAGAATGGCTGAAGGCTGCAGGGGCGCGGTTCACCGTCCTCACTTATCGGCCACGGGAGCACGGCGCTCAGTACGCCGCCCGCGCCCTCGGGCTCCCGCTGCAGACGGTGGTGAAGAGCCTCGTGTTCCGTGGCGATGCGGGGTTCGTGTTCGCCTTGATCGACGGGGCCGGCCGGGTGAGCGCGAAGAAGTTGGCACGGGCGTGCGGGTGCAAACGGGTGATGCCTGCGTCCCCTCGTGATGCCGAGCGGGTCACCGGTTATCAGGTGGGCGGGATCGGGCCGTTCGGCGCACGCCGAGCCATTCCCGTGTTTCTTGACGCCGCTACCACACACCCCGCTAAGCTTGTGATCAACGCAGGTGCGCGGGGAACGATGGTCGAGATGGCAACCGTCGACCTTATTCGTCTCACCAATGCGGTTGTGGCCGATATCAGAGTCAGCGGGTAGTAATACAGGTTGATCGTGTACCGGTTTAAAGTTATACTTCCGTGAATAATATTCGATCAACATTCACGATTAGAGCATGATCCGAATTTTCCCACACACGGGAGAAGGGGGTGGGTATGCCATTTTATCGTTACAAGTGTAAAAATTGTGGTTTCGAATTTAGAGTCTTGCAGCTTGACGGCGGCGGTGAACCCGTCAAATGCCCCAACTGTGGGTGCACGGAAGTAGAACGCCTCCTCCCCCGTGTCGGCGTGATTTACAAAGGTAACGGATATTACACGACGGAGTATCGGAAGAAGAAAGCGCCGGCCGTGTCGTCCGCTTCTTCCGGGTCGACCACAGAAGCTGGTACCGGCAATAAGGGCAGCAGCGACGATAAGTAACCATCAGCAAGGTAAAGTTTTATTAAGAGGTGAACCTATTGATCTCTGGGGATGACATTAAGCGAATAAAACTCCAGTTTGCCTCCCCCTCCGTGATGCTCAGTTGGTCACACGGAGAGGTGACCGAATCGGAGACGATCAACTATCGTACCCACCGTCCGGAACGGGGCGGGTTGTACGCAGAGGAGATCTTCGGTCCGGAAAACGACTACGAGTGCGCGTGCGGCAAGTATAAGGGCAAGAAGTACGAAGGAATTACGTGTGAAAAGTGCGGCGTACTGGTGACCGATTCGTCAGTGCGGCGTGTGTTTATGGGCCATATCTCCCTCGCGAGTCCGGTCGTCCATTTTTGGTACCTGAAGGGGGTGTCAAGCCTGCTCAGTCGGCTCCTTGGGATGAAAAAGAAGGAGCTCCAGCGGATCGCGTACTACGAGACCGAGCCGCTCGAACAATCGCTGTATATTGTGACTTCATCCGACTGCAAGGAGGTTCGCCCCGGAGAAACGATGTACACCGCTGAGGTGGATATCCTGTCGAGCGCGTTTCCGTTCTCAGTGGAACAAGCGTACTACGTAGGTGACGCCCCGGCAGTGGTTGCGGATGAAGCCGGCAAGGTTACGATCGAAGAGCGTAAACTGAAGAACGGTGAGCATTTCCGTGCTGTTGTCATTGGGTCGCAGGAGTATCCAATCGTCGGAGGCATGGAATTGCTAGTGGAAGACGGCGATGAGGTGGAGAAGGGCGCAGTAATCGCCGAGCGGCCGGTGGATGAGGTGTGTTCTCATACCGCTTATCAGATGCTCGTTGATCGGTACGGCCCCGCGGTGCAGGGACAGCCGATCGATCAGGAAGTGTTGGACAGTCTCGTGTTCCTCGTTACGCAGGTCAAGGATCCGGCGGTGCCGCTCACCCCGGGCGACCGACTGAACCGGTTGGAGAAACGGGCGTACGAGCGCATCTATCCCAACGGGTTTGTGGCGATGACCGGTGCTGCCGGGATCAAGGGGCTGCTTGCGACGTTAAACCTGGATGAAATGCATCGCGATCTCACCGCGAGGATCCGCCAGGAGACGGCGGCGGGTAACCGGCGCCGGTTGATCAAACAGCTCGAGGTTGTCGATCAGCTGCGCGCGTCGGGTAATGACCCGCAGGACATGATCCTTGAAGTGATTCCCGTCCTTCCCCCCGCGCTGCGCCCGATGATCCAACTCGAAGGCGGAAAGTTCGCCACCACCGATCTCAACGACCTGTACCGTCGCATCATCAATCGCAATAACCGCCTGAAGAAGCTGATCGATATGGGGGCGCCGGAGGTGATCCTGCGCAATGAGCGCCGGATGCTCCAGGAAGCGGTCGACGCATTGATTCACAACGAGAAGAAGGAAAACCCGATCAAGGGGCGAGACAACCGCCCGCTCAAGTCGCTGTCCGAGCGCATCCACGGTAAGCACGGGCGCCTGCGCCGCAATCTGCTCGGGCGGCGTGTCGACTACTCGGGCCGCGCGGTGATCGTGGTTGACCCAAAGCTGAAGCTCTCCCAATGCGGTATTCCCAAGAAGATGGCATTGGAGCTGTTTAAGCCTTTTATCTTGCACTATCTGGAGACGATCACGTTCTCCGACTTCGATGAGATCAAGAACAAGGCGCTGCGC
>CAZILO010000117.1:0-3614 GCA_964540085.1 uncultured Thermotogae bacterium | reverse complement strand
GCCGCCCGCGGAACGGCGCCGCTCGATCAGAACGGAGCGAGCCTGTATGAGCTTTTGCGCCGCCCGCCGGTACGACTGTCCGACCTCGTTGATTGTGCGGATATCCCGGATAACGTTGCGACCGAGGTCGAGATCGAGGCGAAATACTCCGGTTACCTCGCCCAACAGGCCCGCGAAATCTCGCACCTCAAAAAAATGGAGGAGATCCCAATTCCGGATGACATCGTCTATGACGAGCTCACTAACATCTCGATCGAGGGGCGTGAGTTATTGGCGCGCGTCAAGCCGCACTCGTTCGGGCAGGCGACACGCATCCCTGGAATCTCCCACGCTGATCTGACGATGCTCGCCATCATCCTGCGGCGGTGAGGTGGTTGCAGGTTCCCAGTTTCTGCTTAGTATTTCATCGGAAAGGGAGGGGTTACGTGACGCGATTGCGGTTCGTTATTTTGGTTCTCATACTGGTGGGGCTGAGCGGGTGTACTGCGAGTCAGGTATTACCACCGCCGGTGGTACCAAGCGTGAAATTGTTGAAGGAAGACACAGGGTGGGTACAGGTGAATGTAACCGGGGTCAGCAAGCCTGGGTACACACTTAAATGGGGTGATGTGGAGACTGCATACGGAGTTTCCGCCGTCATTCCCCAACAAGAAAAGTACGAACACATGTATCAAGATACAGGGAATTACACTATCTCGCTGGTAGCACCGGATAACAAGATCGTATCTCAAGCGACGGTGAGCGTTTTTTCCGTTGACTGTCATGTGTCACTCATCGCTGTGAACGGGCGCACAATTATTATCCGCTATTTTGGCCGGTACGGGATCGATTATTCGCTTGCGTGGGGCGATCACTACGGGGAAACAATTGTCGCGACGACCGGTACGGGCATCCTATCGCATACGTACAGTGCTCCGGGCGAGTATGCCGTCAGCATGGGCGAGACGTGGGCGCCACCACGGACATTCTTCACCGTGACGATAAAATAACGCTGTTACCGCGTGCATTCCGTCTTAATTTACACTGGTCTTCCGCGCGAGCCCGCACGGAGTTGCGGTGTGGGGGTAACTGACAAGGTACAAGCTTATCGTGCGGGCGCCGCCCGTGAGCGCAAGTAAATAAGCACAAATGGGGGCGGGCACGCTGCGAAGGAGGCCCGATGAGAGCGATACTGGCGGTGCGTGATTTAAGTAAGACGTACGGGGCCCACGACCTGTTCGATCATCTGTCGCTCACGTTTCACGACGGCGAGCGCGTTGGGTTGATCGGGCCAAACGGGGCCGGGAAGACGACGCTCCTGCGAATCCTCGCTGGTATCGAGCCCGCGGATTCCGGATCGATCGACCGCGCTACCGACGCGTACATCGCCTACCTGCCACAAATAGACGTCTTCCCTCGTGGTATCACGGTCGAAGGTGCCCTCCTCGCGGCACTCGCCGATCGTGCGATGGAGGACTACGAGCGGCCGGTGCGCGCCCGCAAGATGCTGCGCCGCCTTGGGTTTGAACATGGAAGTGCGCCGGTTGAAGCCCTCTCCGGTGGCTGGCGCAAACGGCTTGCCATTGGCTGCCAACTCGTACAGGGCCCGGATCTGTTGCTGTTGGACGAGCCGACCAACCACCTTGATCTTCAGGGGATTGACTGGCTGGAGCGGTTCCTAAAGCGAGCAGCGATCTCGGTTGTCATCACCACCCACGATCGCTACTTCCTGGAGCGGGTCACCGACCGCATCGTGGAGATCAACCCCCGCTACCGCGACGGATTTTTTAGTGTCCGTGGTCACTACAGCGACTTCCTCGAAAAGCGGCAGGCGTTTCTTGCCGCCGAGGTTGAGGAACGGCGTGCGCTCGCTGGTGAGGTCCGCCGTGAGGTGGAATGGCTGCGGCGTGGACCGAAGGCGCGCGGGACAAAGGCTGTGTATCGGGTCAACGCGGCGCAGGAGAAGATTGAGCGCCTGTCCGCGGCGAGACGACGGCAACAGAACGGGGCTGATCTTGAGATCGGCTTCCGGGCCACTGGCCGCCGCACAAACGATCTGATCGTCGCCACCGGGATCGCGAAGACGCGCGGCGGGAAGCTGTTGTTTCGTGACGTTGATGTGGTCGTCAGGCGTGACGTCCGGTTGGGCATTGTCGGGAATAACGCTTCTGGCAAGACAACACTGTTGCACATCCTCGCTGGAGATCTATCATCCGATGCGGGAACGGTGAAGCGCGCTACTGCCCTTCGTATCGCCATGTTTGATCAACAGCGCGATCAACTCGATAAAAAAGAGCGGTTGCGACGAGCGCTTGCTCCAAACGGTGATACGGTTTCCTATCTCGGCCGTGGCATGCACATCATCCCGTGGGCGCTGCGGTTTGGCTTTCGCCCCGACCAGTTGGATACGGCGGTTGGTGACCTATCCGGTGGAGAACAGGCGCGGGTATTGATGGCGATGATGTTGCGCGCGCCGGTGGATATCCTCATGCTCGATGAGCCGACAAACGACCTTGACATTCAGTCGATCGAGGTTCTGGAGCGGGCTCTGATTGACTTTCCCGGTGCGGTTGTTCTCATCACCCACGACCGCTACATGCTCGATCGCGTTTGCACCGACATTATCGGCCTGCACGATGGCGGAAGTTGGGGAAACTACGCAACCGTCACCCAATGGCAACAGGCAGAGGCAGACCGGGCGGGGGACAACGATTCTCCGCGGGAAAAACCGGCAAAACAGCGGCGGGCGGGACATCCCAAGCAATCAGGGTTGACTTACCTCGAAAAACGGGAGTGGGAGGAAATGGAGGCTCACATCCTTTCCGCCGAAGCCGAGGTCAATCGGTTGAATGCGGAGCTTGAGGATCCAGAAGTGGTAAGAGATCACGAACGACTGCAACAGGTGTACGAAGCGCGCAATGCAGCTCAACTTACGTTAGACAAATTGTTCGCCCGCTGGGAAGAATTAGAACAAAAAATGATAGGAACGTAGGATACAACATGTGTTTATCCCTACTACAGCACCGCATATCTTGTCAGCGGGTCTAGCATCAACGGATTACGAGCCAGGTCCCGGCGAACAGGATAAGCATTCCGAAGGCGCGAGAAATGTCCAGAGGGTGATGTGTAGCGCCGAGGAGGCTAAAGTTGTCGATAATGGCGCCGATGATTAACTGCGAGACGATAGTGACGGTGAGCGTGGTCGCCAGGCCAAGGCGCGGGACGGCGTAGCTGATCGAAGCGACGATCGCTACCCCGATAAATCCGGCGCCCAGGGCGTACCAGGGCACGCTGCGCCATGCGGCAATCCTCCCTCCGCCCACCATTAACAGTAACACACTCGCAAGCAAGAGGCCGCCAAGGTGAACGATGAACACGCTCTCAATGATTCCTAGCTTCTCACCGATTACCCCTGAAAACAGGGATTGAAAACTGATCGCCGCTCCCCCACCAGCGGCAATCATTATTGCTATAAGCAACGCGTTCATCTTATTCCCCCTTATTTAGTGTTGACCAAGCGATCCGCAGTGATCCGTCCTGACTTTCCCGAGGTTATGTTATACGCGTCCGGTCACGATAGGAACCTCTTGCTTCTGGTAGTATACCTGTTCAAACGCGGCGGGGGAATGTTTCCG
>CAZILO010000116.1:0-3623 GCA_964540085.1 uncultured Thermotogae bacterium | reverse complement strand
CACTGCACGTAGCGTGGTGCGTGGTTGCCAGATGAGAGGAGAAAGTGCCCGTCGAGCACCGCCCCCACCGATATCAATAGTTCTTCCACTTCCTCATTGCTGAGCATTGCCGCGGATCCCCTTCCAATCTGTTATTTTGTTTCCTTCCATGTATTTCTCCAATCCGGCGACGATCTTCACCGCGGCGAGTGGATTGACGAAGTTCGCTGTACCCACCTGCACCGCGTGCGCCCCGGCCATGATGAATTCGAGCGCATCGCGCCAGTCGCTGATCCCGCCGATCCCGACTACCGGAATCGTCAGCGCGGCGGCAAGCTCGTACACGATTCGAAGCGCGATCGGCTTTATCGCTGGTCCGGAGAGCCCGGCGACCACGTTGACAAACACTGGTTTTCCCGTCTTGAGGTTGATCGCCATCCCGCGGAACGTGTTCACCGCGCTCACCGCGTCCGCCCCCTCCTCCTGCGCGGCGCGGGCGACCGCGAGCCCGCCCGCCGGCGGGAGCTTCACCCACAGCGGCAGCGTACACACCTTGCGCGATCGCCGGACCACGGCTGCCGTGCGAATGGCGTCCTCCCCAACCGTCTCGCCGCGCAACACGTTTGGACAGGAGACGTTGATTTCGATCGCATCAATCGATGAATCACACAGGCGGGCGACCGACCGCTCGTACTCTCCCGGGTCATTTCCCCACACGTTGGTGATCACCGTAATCCCCTGGGCCTTCATGCGGGGAAGCTCATCGCGGATGAACGCCTCGATCCCCGGGTTCTGCAGGCCGATGGAGTTGAGCAGACCACACGCCGTTTCCTGCAGCCGCGGCGGCGGGTTCCCCTGGCGTGGCATCAGGGTGAGTCCCTTGGTGCAGACTGCCCCCAGCTTGGACGGGTCGTAGATCTCCCCATACTCCGCTCCGAACCCAAACGTCCCCGAAGCGGCGATCACCGGGTTCTTCAACTTCAGCCCACCAACGACCACTCTCATGTCACCCATTCCACATCACCTCCGAGGAGGGAAAGACTGGACCGTCCCGGCAGACGCGCGCGTACCCGTGCACTGTCCGCACCACGCAACCGAGGCACGCTCCCACTCCGCACGCCATGCGCTCCTCGAGCGACACGTAGAGGGGCACTCCCCCGCGGCCACATATCCGGTCGAGCACGGCGAGCATCGGGCGCGGACCGCATGCGTAGCACGCATCGTAACCATCCGGGTCGAAGGTATCAGTCACCCGACCCCTTGTCACGCCTGCGCCGGTCTCGGATGTGACGTAGACCCTCTTCGAGACGCGCTCGAATTCATTCACCAGGTACGGTTCATTTGCGAACCCGAGGTAGGAGTTGGCATCGTGTAGCGCCTTGGCAGCGTAATAGAGGGGTGCGATCCCGATCCCGCCGCCGACAAGGGCGATTCTCCCATCACGCCTAGGCCAGCCGTTCCCGAGCGGCCCGGTGATCCCAACTGCGTCCCCGGGCGAGAGATGGCTGAGGAGATCCGTCCCCCTACCTCGGACTGCGTAGAGGAACGAGATCCCGCTCTCGTCGAGGTCGAACAGGCTTAACGGGCGGGACAGCAGAGGATCGAGGCCCCATGCGCGCAGCATGTAGAATTGCCCCGGCGTCGCTGTGTACCTCCCCTCCAGCTTAAGGAGGAAGATTCCGAGAGCGACAAGCACGTTCTCTTCTACCCGTGCCTCTGTTACCCCTATCTTCCCAGCCACCGTGCGATGTCCTTCTTCATGTCGATCGCCGACGCGCGGGCATAGTGGGCGTAGCGTCTGTTTCCGTCGGGCTTTCCTCGATGGGCGCCGATGATCGAGCGTGACGCGTTCACCACCGCGCCGTTCCCCTCCCGAAATGCCGGGGCAACGTCTCTTCCTCCTCCGCCCTGTGCCCCATAGCCGGGGACGAGGAAGAAGATCGAGGCGAACTCCGCACGCACCGTGGCTAATTGCTCCGGCCCGGTCGCCCCGACCACTCCCCCGATCGCGTTGTAGCCGCAGCGCCCGATGTGATCCTTGCCCCATTCCGCGACCGCGCGCGCCACTTTCAAGAAGAGCGGCTGTCCATCGCATGTAAGCTCCTGAAAGTCACGCGCTGAGGGGTTAGAGGTTCTAATTAGGGCGAAGATCCCTTTCTCCTCGAAGTAAGGTACGTAGGGACGGATCGCGTCGTAGCCCATGTACGGGTTGACGGTGATCATGTCCACCGCGAACTCTCCGGCGAGGTGAGCACGGGCGTACATCTCGCCGGTGGAGGCGATGTCTCCCCGCTTGACGTCCCCGATCACGATCGCCCCTTGCCCGCGCGCGTAGGCGACCGTATCGCGGTAGGCGGCGAGACCATTCACCCCCAGCGCCTCGTAGTGGGCGATTTGCACCTTGAAACAGGCGCAGACGTCGATCGTAGCGTCGATCACCTCGCGGTTGAACTCCAACACAGCTTGCGCTGGCTGTTGCCTATCGAGGAGCGACGCCGGCAGGAGCTGCAGGGATGTATCGAGCCCCACGCAGACCGGTCCCCGTTCCGAAACGGCGTTAAACAAGCGATCGATAATCATCAAAATCCCTCCCCAAGATCTTTCCATCCAAGTGGACGACGCGTCCTTGGTGCACGGTCGCCCACACCCTCCCGCGCAGCCTCTGTCCAATGAGCGGGGTGTTCTTCGCACGCGACAGAAGCCAATCCTCGGTCACGGTAAACTCCTCGTCCTCCTCGATCAGCACCACGTCCCCGTCGCAGCCGATCGCGAGTGATCCCTTGTTCAGCCTGAGGATCCGCGCCGGCCGGGTCGCCATGGCGCGCACGAGAGACTGAAGATCGAGCTGGCCCGTGCGCACCAGCCGTGAGTGTAGGAGGGGAAACGCGGTCTCGATTCCGGAGATCCCCGGGGCTCCCTTCTCCTTGTCCGCCGCGGTGTGCGGGGCGTGGTCGGTAGCGACGGCGTCGATCTCTCCACAGGCGAGGGCCGCGATCAGCCGCTCACGGATCTCCTGCGCTACGAGTGGTGGGTTTACGGTGTAGCCCGGTTCCAGGCACAGGTGGTGCGGCGTTACTTCACAAGTGACAGGTGTCCCGCACCGTTTTGCCGCAGCGATCAGCTCTACCGAGCCGCTGGAGCTCACGTGCTCGACGTGGAGCGCGCAGCCGGTGCGGCGGGCGAGGAGCAGGTCACGGTTCACCATTAGCTCCTCGGCCGATGCCGGATCATCGATCCCGAGGTACTCGGAATGCTCCGCGATCGGGCGGCCAAGTATAGCGGCACGCTGGAAGGCTTGGAGGATTACATCGGTCCGCTGCACTCCAAATCCATCGTCGGAGAACGCCCATACATGCGGGGCTAATGCCTCCATGTCCGATAATTCCTCCCCAGCCAGACCGCGGGTGATCGCTCCCAGCGGGTACAGCTCGATCAGCCTGGCCCTCTCTGCCTCGGTGCGCATGTAGAGGGCAACCTCGGGGCGATCGCAGACCGGATCAGTGTTCGCCATTACCGCAACGGTGGTGTAGCCACCGTGTACGGCGGCCGCGGATCCACTCCCGATGTCTTCCTTCTCCGGGTAGCCCGGATCGCGGAAGTGGGCGTGCAGGTCGACAAACGCCGGGAGGAGGGTCCTCCCCTCA
>CAZILO010000115.1:0-3634 GCA_964540085.1 uncultured Thermotogae bacterium | reverse complement strand
GTCTGGGCGTCAGGCGATCGGACCAGTCCGCAGGTGAACCCCATCTACTCCTCCCTTCACTGCCAAATATAGGGGGCGGATTTCGGGATTACAAGGTGAAACCTCTCCTTTAATCGGCTAGTATTCCGGTGAAGGAGGGGTGTTATGGCTACAAGGCATCCAGTTCGCCTTCCCGACCTGGGAGAGGTGGACGCGGTGACGATCACCGAGTGGCTGAAGGCAGAAGGGGATACCGTCACTGCCGGCGAAGACCTACTTGAAGTGGAAACGGAGAAAACGACGTTCGTCGTCGAGGCGCCCATGGACGGAACGCTCGTGCGGATCGTAAAACGGGAAGGGGAAAAGGCGAAACAAGATGAGCTCCTGGCTGAAATCGCGTGAACGCACGCGAATCGTAACCCACCTTCCTCTCGGACGGATGGACTATGAGTCAGTGTACCTGCTGCAGCGTCAGCTTCACGCGGACCGGGTGGCGGGGAAGATTCGCGATACGGTGATCACAGTGGAACATGACCCGGTATTCACCATTGGGAGATCGGGATCGGCGAACAACATCCTCGTCCCTCCTGAAGTACTGGATGCCGCCGGCATCACCGTGTACGAGGTTGAACGGGGCGGTGATATTACCTACCACGGTCCTGGCCAACTTGTGGTGTATCCGATCATCGATCTCCGCGACCAGGGGCGCGATCTGCGCCGCTACATCCGCAACCTGGAACAGGGAGTGATCGACCTCCTTGCCGAGTTTGGGATCGAGGGACAACGGCGCCCTGGATTTCCTGGAGTGTGGATCGGACCGCGCAAGATCGCGTCGGTCGGGGTATACGTCAAGCACTGGGTGACGCGCCATGGCCTGGCGTTCAACGTAGCCGTGAATCAAAAGCACTTTGGGATGATCCATCCGTGTGGCCTTCCCATCGAGATGACCGCGCTCAACGAGATAATCGGAAACGCCCCTGCGCTCACCACTGTCGCCCGGATCTTGCTCGCCAAAATGGAACTGTTATTTGGATGGGAATTTGTAGACGAAGATCCAGCACGGTATTGGCGGGGGATAAAGTGAGTTCACGACCCGACTGGCTGCGGGTGCACGCCCCCACTCCGGACCAAATGCGGGAGATGCGAATGGTACGGGATGTGCTCGCGCGCTATCGATTAACCACCGTATGCCAAGGAGCGCTGTGTCCAAACGCGATTGAATGCTGGGGGGCGCGGACAGCAACGTTTATGCTCCTTGGAGACACGTGCACACGGGCGTGCCGGTTTTGCGCTGTTCCCACCGGCAATCCACACGGGAAGGTCGATCGCGACGAACCGCGCCGGGTGGCGGAAGCAGTCCAGGCGCTTGGCCTGCGCTACGTCGTTCTCACCTCGGTTGACCGTGACGACCTCCCTGACGGTGGTGCCGACGTGTTCGCCGCAACGGTTCAGGCGATCAAAGCTGCGGATGAGACCATCCGTGTGGAGGCACTTGTCCCCGATTTTCAGGGGAACGATGCGGCAATCAGGACGATCGTGGCAGCGGGGGCGGACGTGCTCGGGCACAACCTGGAGACGGTGAGGCGCATTACCCCGGCGGTGCGTGATCCCCGTGCCGGGTACGATCAATCGCTCGCCGTCCTCGCCCGATTCCACGCGCTGTCGCCCACTACAGTCACCAAGAGCTCGCTCATGCTCGGGTTGGGGGAGACGCACGCCGAGATTATGGAAGGGTTGCGTGACCTCAAGGACGTTGGGGTGAGCATCGTCACCCTCGGCCAATACCTACAACCGACACGAACCGCCTATCCGGTCGCGCGTTATGTCCCGCCGAGTGAGTTTGCTGCCCTGCGACAGGAGGCGCTCGCCATTGGGTTCCGCTACGTTGTCGCTGGGCCGTACGTGCGCAGCTCATATCATGCTGCCGAGGCATTCGCGGCCGCTGTCAGAGAATGATCCGCATCATCCGCGATCTCATCCCATCACCGCCCGCGATCGGGCTTGCACTTGACGAAACCCTTCTGGAGTTCGGGCGGCAGCGCAGGACAACCACCGTGCGCCTATGGGTAAACGACCGCGCCGTGGTAATCGGGCGGTCACAGTCGTTTGCCACCGAGGTTGACATGGAAGAGGCAGATCGTCGTGGGATCCCAGTTCTCCGGCGGATATCCGGCGGCGGAACGGTGTATCACCATCCCGGGAACCTCAACGTCTCGGTTTATACCGGGGCCGGCCAGCAGTGGGGTGGGGCAGCAACGACGTTCGCACGATTTGGGGAGGTGATTGCCGCTGCGTTGCGGGAGATAGGAATCGCGGCCGTTTCCAGCGGCAACATGCTCCGTCTCGGCGCCATGAAAATTGGGGGGGCAGCCCAAGCCCGTCGCGGTACGGGATTACTCTACCACACCACCATCCTCATCCATCCGGATGCAGTCCCAATGGAGCGGCTATTGCGCGCGCTGCACCCGGATTATCGCCCGTCCGGGGTGCCGTCGCATCCGGTTCCCACTGCGAGTATTTCCGAGATAATCGGGACACCGCAACAACCGGAGACGATCGCTGATGCCGTCAGTGTCCGGCTCGCCGCATTCCTTGGAGCACCGCCGGTTGTCACCACGGCATCAGCGGAAGAAATGCAGGCAGCCCGCGAACTGGCGCGGAGAAAATACGGAAACGAGCGATGGAACCGGCGACGCTGACCGATAGACGGATCATCGCATGGCAGCTTGGGCGGACGCCGCGTGGGATTCTCGGAATCGCTGCTCGCTGCCCGTACGGCTATCCGCAGGTCATTGTCGTGCATCCACTCATTGCCGGTGCACCGTTTCCAACCACTTATTGGCTCACATGTCCGTTCCTCGTCCGCGCGATCGATCGGTTGGAAGCGGCGGGAACGATTAAAGAGCTTGAAGCCCGCATCCGCGCCGATCACGCTCTTGCTGCTCGGTTCGCGCATGCCCACCGGATGTATATCGCCGCCCGTCTCGCTCTGTTGACGCCGCAAGAGCGCGACTACCTGGAGCAAACGGGGATGCTCGCCAGCCTGACTACACGTGGGATCGGCGGAACGGCTGACTTCACCCGGATAAAATGCCTGCACATGCACGTTGCCCACGCGCTCGTCGCCGACAATCCGGTTGGTGCGCTCGCTCTCGATCGCATCCCTGAACATACTTGCCCATCGAACCACGTGATATGCGCCGCGGTTGACCACGCCGGATCACGTCCGTAAAATGGTTTTCAAGATGCGAACTGAAAGAATCGTCCGTCCCGATGCCGACACCGCTGCCGAGGATGAAGTAACCCTTAAGACGCTGCGCCCCCGTACCCTGACCGAGTTCATCGGCCAGGAGGCAGTGAAGGAAAAGCTACGCATCTACATCCAAGCGGCGCAGGGGCGCGACGAACCACTCGATCACGTCCTTCTTCACAGCCCCCCCGGGCTGGGAAAGACAACTCTTGCCCAGATCATCGCCACCGAGATGGGGGTGGGAATCAGGATTAGCTCCGGTCCAGCGATTGAGAAGGCGGGTGACCTCGCGGCGATTCTCACCAACCTGCGCCCACGTGACATCTTCTTCATCGATGAAATTCACCGCTTGCGCCGGCCGGTGGAGGAGATCCTCTACCCAGCAATGGAGGACTACAAGATCGA
>CAZILO010000114.1:0-3721 GCA_964540085.1 uncultured Thermotogae bacterium | reverse complement strand
GGGTATGAAGTTACAGACGAACAGTGGGAGCAGATCAAGCCTCTGCTTCCCAAGCAGGGACGGATGGGCCGCCCACGTGCGGATGATCGTACGGTACTAAACGGCATTTTGTACGTATTGCGCACTGGATGCCGGTGGAAGGATATGCCACGAGAGTACGGAGCGTACGTGACTGCGTGGCGAAGACTGAAGCGGTGGCAAAAGGAAGGAGTGTGGACCCAAATTTGGGGGGGCCGTCGGGGTCTGACCTTTACTCTTGAATCTTCTGTGCCTATGTAAAGAGGGGGCTAACATTTGGTGGATTTGGGCCTTGCGTTCTGGTCCTAAGATTCTCTCCTCGTCCAATCTGCCCTGCGGCGTTCTGCTTGGGTGATACCAAAGCACTACTCGTTACTCTTGCCACGTTGTGCGAACCAGTCCGTGAGATCTCGAAATAGTCTGTCGGCTTCCTCGACAGCTTCAACAGCCTGGGCATCGCTGATGTGCGTGCTGCCGGTGTACAGGTCCTTGTTGCGCAGCTCGCGTAAGGTCTGGAAGTAATCGATACGAGCGGAAGAGAGGCCCATCGTATCGGCCAACGAGTCCAGTGCAACTACATGATGGCCGGGACGATTGACGAGGCGGAGGTCATGCGACCGGAGTGCTATCAACGCACAGCCGAGGATAACGTGGTACGCCTGCTCCAACCGGGTTTCGGGGTGGATGTCCGCATACTTCGCATCCTCTCGATCTCGCCGGAAACGGCCTTCGCCCGTTTACCCCCTCTCATTGACAGAGCAGTATTTTCGTAATAGGATCAGTGATTTTTAAAACGGAGGTGACCGCGTATGAAACGGTCGGTAATCGGGTTAGTGGTCATTCTGGCCATGTTAGCGGCAGTTTTCGCTCCTACCGCTCTCGCACAACCGCTAGTTCAGACAAGCACCTCTCTCACCAAAATCTTCTTTGAACCAGACGCGGGCTCGGCTCCGTTTTTGAACATCATCAACAGTTCAAAGACGGACCTGAAAATCGAAGTGTACATCATGACCTCGGGCGAGATCTTCAACGCAATCGGTGACGCTGTCAACCGCGGGGTGAAGGTGCAAGTGATCCTCACCGAATATCCCTATAACATGGGATCGGTGGCGCAATCGGCGTACGACAGGCTCACATCGCTGGGGGCGCAGGTAAAGTGGGCGCCGGCGCGGTTTGTGTACGATCACGCGAAGTTCATCATCGCCGATGACGCCCGGGCGCTGTTCGGGACGTCGAATTACACCTACGGCGGGACCACTGAAAGTTTCGAGGCCAATGTGATAACGACTGATCCGCATTTGGTCACCGCGCTTGATCAGGTGTTTACCGCTGATTGGACGAACACCGCTGCCGGAGCAGCACCGCGCCAGTATCTCGTGCTCAGTCCGAACAGCGAGTCCGATCTCCAATGGCTGATCGATAACGCCCACCAGTCGGTGACAATGGTGGAGGAAGAGGTACCCGAGGGCAAGATATTCAGCGCGCTCGAATCGGCAGCGAAGCGGGGCGTCGACGTGAAGCTGATCGAGCCCCAGTCGAACATCACCCACGCCTCCAGCCAGTACGCATTGGCGTCACTGTCCGTTGCTGGTGTGCACGTGAGCACGGTCAAGCAGCCGTTCGTTCACGCCAAGATGATTATTTCCGATAATAAGTACCTGTTCATCGGTTCGGAGAACGTCTCTACCACATCGATGTACGACAACCGCGAGGTGGGGGTTATCCTCGATAATCCTGATCTTGTGTCGCAGGCAGCAACGCGGGTTTCCGCGTTGGAGAAGCTGGCAACCCCCGTTTCTGCCGCGCTCCCGACCGCACAGGCTGCTGAGCTGACCGAGATTGCAGCAGCTCCGTATGACTACATCGGCAAGCTCGTCACCGTACGCGGAACGGTCGAAGCGGTGTTCGGGCCGACCGTTTATTTCACCAGCGCAGCCGGATCCCAGATCGCGGGATTGGAACTGTGGTTGGGACATGTGCAGAACGAATCTCCCGCGCTTAAGCCGGGGCAGATCGTCAATGTAAAGGGCGCTGTCGATATCTACAACGGGCAACTGGAGATATCAGCGGTTACTCCTCCCACGATTCTCCCTGGCACTGCGCTGTTACCGTTCCCGTTCCAACCGACGTTGGATAAGCTCGGCAATTACGATGGTCTCACCGTGTTGGTGAAGGGAACCGTAGAAAACTACGCTGGCACGATGTCGATCTCCGATGGCACGACGACCGTTCGCCTGCTTGCGCTCACGCCGCTGCCACCGATCATGTCAACAGCGGTGGTGTACGTTGAAGGCGTAGTGGTCAATGAGTCCGGTAACTACGTAATTGCGCCGATCAGGTTCTACAGCGCGACTAGCTACACCCCGTTCAAGCGGGGCGTTGTGAAGAAGAACCCCACGCTCACGGATCTGCGCACGAGTACAAAGCTGTACTACGACCAGACCGTTTCTACTACCGGAGTCGTGTCCGCAGTGCTCAGCAGTAAGACGGCGTATATCACCGCGGACGGGTACGGGATGCGGTTGTACGGCGAGCACGGTACGATCGTTCCTGGAGACATCGTCGCGGTTAACGGAGTGCTCAGCTCGTACGGGGGATCGTTGGAGATCGACGTGAGCGCGATTAAAGTCACCGGGCACACAACTGCGCCGGCGCCGATCGCGATCAAGACCGGTGAAGCGGCGAAGTATCCGGAGATGCTCGTTAAGGCAAGCGGCACCGTATCCAACGTGAGCGGCAAAAACTTCGACCTTGATGACGGTTCGGGGGCGGTGACGGTATACATGCCGACCGGAAGTCTACCTGCGAGTGGGTCCACCACGACAGTGATCGGAATCGCGCTCAATTACAAGGGCACGTACGAGATCTCCGCGGTTACACCAACTGGTACTGGGGACTGATTGCTAACAGGCACGGACAACTGTTATCCGAGGGCGAGATAGTATGCTCGCCCTCGTTTTTTTGTCGTGTCCCGGTGAAATCGCAGTGATAGTTAGCGAGCAGCCAAAACGTGAACTAGCCTTTCTTTTGCGCTTCAGGCATTTTAACGGTCATCACCGGTACTGACGCTTTGTGAACAACTTCGCTTGCCACGCTTCCGAGCAGCGCCCGCAATCCCCGCCGTCCGTGCGTCCCCATCACAATCAGGCCCACTTTCTTCTCCCGGGCGTAATCGAGAATGACCTCCGCGGGATAGCCATCACGGATATCACCCTCTACGTCCTTGATCCCCTGGTCGTGAAACTTATCCTGCACTGCTTGGATGATTTTCTCCCCGGCTTTATACAAATAGTCTACGTTGTAACGGGTCTGAAACTCGCTTTCTATCTCTTGGTCGTATCCCACCAGCACGTCAACTGGCTTAATTGCAAACAAGGTATACACCTTGGAGTTAAATTTATCCGCGATGGCGGCAGCATAGGCAATTGCTTGTTCTCCTTCCGGTGAGCCATCGATCGGTACAAGGATTTTCTCAAACATTGCTCCCTCCTGTTAGTTTTTCCCGATGCGTTTCCTTGGTGAACAACGCGGATAGGACTCCCACTGCGGCGTAAAAGCCCACCCCCAATATTAAACTGGATCGACTGTAAGCATACAAATAAACCAGCAGTACCACCAGGGCGATCAGACAGAACGCCGCTCCGATGCCTGACCCATCTTCTACAGTTGCAAATTTAAAGTTAGCTTCTAAAGGGCATTACAG
>CAZILO010000113.1:0-3743 GCA_964540085.1 uncultured Thermotogae bacterium | reverse complement strand
GCACATGCGGTGGTTCGAACGGAAGTTCCCGCGTGTGCACGATAAACTCGAATTTCCCTTCACGTACCACAACCGGCATCCTAAATTTAGTGTATCGTATACGCTACAAAAATCAAGGCAACGCCTCATTTAAAACAGCCGAGCTGGCAGGCGCTGATCTTGATCCCGAGCGCCTCGGCTGCGCCCGCGACTTGCACCTTGCCGATCTTGAGCTTTGCTGCGATCTCCCACGCGTGCTGGCACGGGAGCTTGCCGTCCACCAGATGGGCCTCGATTTCTGCCTTCAGTTTCTCCGGAACGTCCGGCATCGGGACGACGACTGATCTCTTCCCAAGATCATCATAGCCGAACAGTCCGAGTTGACAGCGTGAAATTTTGATCCCCAGCTGGGTTGCTCTTTGATTTACTTCGGGTGGTGTTATTCCCAGCTCATTTGCAACCCGGAACGCGTGTGGACAAGGAAGGCGGCCGTTTACAAGGTGTTCCCGGATCTTCTGTTCGATGGCATCCATATTATGATTTTCGTCTCCTCACGCCAATGCAGCAACCTTGGTTTTGTGGGAGCGACGCGGATCGTGTAACCTCTTCCAACAAATGACCTTATGGATCGGGGTTTCGCTCGCACTTGTCGTGCTCATAGTTGTGTCGCGTTACAACCTTCCGCTTGGGATGGGAGCCGCGGCGCTCGTCCTCGGGGCGTTCACCCTGTCTCCGGCCGGGATTGGAACGGCGCTGTGGCACACGTTCGGGAATCCGTCCGTGCTGTTGCTGGCATTCGTCGTTGGCGTGATCCCGCTGATCGGCGGGGTGCTCGAGGAGAGCGGCGGGATTGATAAGCTGGTCGCGAACCTGCGCATTGGAGTACGTCCGTTCCTTGGCTTCGCGCCGGCACTGCTGGGGATGCTTCCCATGCCCGGCGGTGCCCTGTTGTCCGCCCCGCTCGTTGAACGCGGCGCCCCCGATGTAACCCCGGATGTGAAGGCGGCAGCGAACGTGTGGTTCCGCCACGCGTTTCTCCTCGTCTATCCCCTCAGCACGTCGCTGATCGCGTCGGCGCAGATCGCGGCGTTGGGCCTGTATACCGCGATTCTGTACCTGATGCCCGCGTTTTTGTTTGTGATCGGGCTTGGGTACCTATTCTTGCTGCGGCGGGCGCATGGGCGGGCAAGCTATTCCGAGCGGTTTTCGGGGAAGGATTTGGCGCTCCCGCTTGGGATCATTCTGGCAACACCAGCGCTCGACCTCGCGCTCAAAAAAGGGATCTCCCTCCCGTACCCGGAGATTGGAACGGCGGTGGGAGTGACGGTGAGCTTGTGGTTGGGGTTGTGGTACGCGCGTACCCGCCTTCCCCAGTTTGCCGCGATCTACCGCCGGATGCGGCCGCACTACTATGCCGGCATCATCTTCTCAATGTTCTTTTTTCTAAACGTGTTTGCGGCATCGGGGGCGCCAACTCGGATCGCCGCGCTTTCCCTGCCGCCGCTCGCCCTGTGCGGTGGGCTGGGGTTTGTCCTCGGGCTCATCACCGGGCGAATCCAGGCCCCGATTTCGGTCGTCGTCCCGATTTATCTCGCGACGCACGGGGCGATGTCCGCGGCGGCGTTTGCGGTCACGTACTTCGCGATTTACCTTGGATACCTGATCACCCCGATCCACCCGTGTGTATCGGTGTCGCTTGCCTACTTCAAGACCACGATGCCCGCGTTCCTGCGCCAGATGGCGGTACCGGTGGCGATCGCTTTGGTCGCCGATCTGGTAGTGGCGGGGTTTGTATTGTGATAGACGTTACTTTTTGAGTTCTATCGTCTGCGTTGGGAACGCAAAGTCAAGCCCGGCGGCCTCAAGCTGGCGTTTAATCTCGAAGTTGATCTCCTCGATCGCCCTTAAGTACGCGTCGTAGTCCATGAACTTGCACCAGTGCTGCACGAGGATGTTGAGGGAAAAGTCACCGAACTGGTTGAAATAGGCGCGGTACTGCCCGGTCGATGGGTGCTTTCCCATGATCTCACGCAGGATAGCGAGGGCGTGTTCGAGCTGCTCGGTGGTGGTGTCGTACACTAGCCCGATGGTGAACGTGGTGCGGCGCATCGGGCGGGCAGTGAGGTTGGTGATGTTTGCCGCGGCGACAGTGCGGTTGGGGATCGTAACCAGTGTCCCGTCCCACGTGCGGATACGTGTCGAGCGCAGACCGATCGATTCCACCGCGCCCTCGTATCCCTCCAGAACGATGGCGTCCCCCACCTTAAACGGGCGGTCGACGAAGATCATTACTGCACCGAACACGTTGGCGATCGTGTCTTGGGCGGCGAGGCCGATTGCCAGTCCGCCGATTCCCAACCCGGCGATGAGGCTCGATATGTTGTAGTTGAGGACGTTTTGCAGGAATAGCAGTGCCCCGATGATCCAGATGAACCATTTAATGCTCTTGCCGAGGATGGGCACAAGTTGGTCATCGAGGGCCGATTCCGTGCGCGCTGCCCGCTGTTTCAGCACCGTCACCCACAGATCGACCACTCGTGTCAACAGATACAGGATGAATATTGTGAGCAGTGCGAGGAACAGTCGATCGATCGCCACCTCGATGGCAGGTGGAAGGACGAACAGTCGAAATGCGCCCCACACGACAAGAAGCGGGATGATTCCTTGGAGAAGCTGCTGCGAAAAGATGAACAGCGCCCGTGCGGTGTGCGAACGATCCTTGGCGGTGGAGAGCCGCTGCAGAAAATAACGCGACCCTTGGTAGATCCCGAACGCGGCCACGAGGAGCAAAAACACCGCTCCGTACCGCCATACCTCGTTACCCCAAATATGGTAGTATAACCATCCGGTGCCCATTTCATCTTAAGCTTAGCCAAACGCGTTCGGGATGCAGCGGCGGCGGTTCTAGTAAATGCGGACGTTTTTCGCGAATATTAGGGTCACGGTTGCATGCGAGGAGGTCGGATGCGCAAGCTGTTTACCGTGCTTCACTATTTGGGGGTCGTCCTCATCGCGTTTGCGTTCTTGCAAGCGCTGCCGCTTATTGTGAGTGCGATTTACCAGGAGACGGTGCAGTTCCCGTTCCGCATCTACGTTATCCCGGCAGCGATTAGTTTTGGGCTTGGAATTTTGCTCATCTCGTTTTTCCGCCCCCGGCCGCTTGAACCCGGCACTGGAATGGCGGTTGCCGCCCTTGGATGGCTCGGACTGTCCGCGATTGGGGCGGTGCCGTATTGGCTCGCGCTTAAAATCACTTATCTCGATGCGTTGTTCGAGACGATGAGCGGGTTCACCACCACCGGGATGACGATGTTTACCGGGCTCGACGGTCTGCCGCACTCGATCCTGTTCTGGCGCGCGCTCACGGAGTGGATTGGGGGGTTGGGAATATTCACTCTGTTCCTGCTCATTGCGCGTGGCGGTGGCACCCCGAATGTGCTTTATTCAGCGGAGTCGCACAAGGCGACGACAAAGCGGTTTTCGCCCGGGCTGTTCAGCTCGCTGCGCATTTTGTGGGGGATCTATGCCGGACTCACCCTCATGTGCGGGATCGCGCTGTGGGCCGAGGGGATGTCGCCGTTTGACGCGATCGCGCACGCCCTCACCACCGTGTCCACCGGCGGATTCTCCACTCACGACGCGAGCATCGCGTACTTCTCGTCATACCCCCATTACGGCGCGATTGAGGGGACGATCGATCTGTTCATGTTTCTCGGCGGGACGAGCTTCCTCATTCACTGGTACGTGTTGCGCCGCCGTTGGAC
>CAZILO010000112.1:0-3794 GCA_964540085.1 uncultured Thermotogae bacterium | reverse complement strand
CGAACCCGAGCGTCGCACCGTTTGCGTTTTTCGCGGACTTTCTACGCGCCATCAAGCCCCCTGTTCAAGATAAAAGCAGAACGTCCCGCAGGCATTCCGCCCCGAGGCTACACCAATAGCTGTGAACGAATATTGTGCCCTTAATCTCACTTTGTACGCTATTCCCTCCTGATTGCTCCGCCATTATACAGGATTCCCACCACCGATGTGAAATCTGATTTGTGCGGCAATGTAGTGCATGATCGCAAACGATAGCTGCTCCCCCGGCGGCTTACCGTTTTTTTCAGGCGGCGTGACGAGTTTTTCCACCTCTGTCGGGTTTACCGGCCGGGGAAACTTGACACATCGCCTGTGTATTATTAAACTAGTACACTATGACGGTGCAAATCAAGTGGGAGTTGGATATGGCCGCGGGGCCGATTTATCTCCAGATTGCCCATCACGTGCGGCGCGCGCTTGCCCGCGGGGTGGTTCGCCCTGGAGATAAGCTGCCGTCGGCACGGGAATTGGCACAGCACCTGAAGGTAAATCCGAATACGGTGGTACATGCGTACGCTTACCTGGAACGAGAAGGGATGGTCGAGACCCGCCGTGGGTTGGGAACGTACATCAGGGAAGACGCTCCGTTGCGGGTGTCGCAGCAGGAATTGTTGATTGCAGCGGCGCGGCAGTACGCGCGTGAAGTGCGGGCGCTTTCCGTCCCCACTGCGGAGGCGGTGAAGGTTGTACAGGAGGTCCTCGATGCTGGCGACGATGAATGAGGTCACGAAGCGCTATGGCAATAACTACGGCGTGCGCGACGTGTCGGTGGAGATACCGGCGGGGCAGGTGATCGGGCTATTGGGAGTAAACGGAAGCGGGAAGACGACGCTGCTTAAGCTGCTCGCCGGGTTGCTCGTTCCCACTGCCGGTACGGTGACCGTGCTCGGCGCGCCGCCGCGGCGCAATCGGGCAAAGCTCGCATTTCTTGGGGAGACGGATGCTATCTACCGTTGGATAACCCCAACGGATGCGGGCCGGCTTATGGCCGGGCTGTATCCCGACTTCCGTCCGCAGCGCTACCGCGAGCTTCTCGATCACCTGCGGGTGCCGTCCCGCCGTGCCAGTGGTATGTCTAAGGGAGAACGAGCACGGTTGCGATTGGCGATGGTCCTCGCCCGCGCGGCACCGCTCTACATTTTCGACGAGCCCCTCGGCGGGATCGACCTCGTATCGCGGGAGCGGATCCTCCAGTCGATCGTGGGCGAATGGCGGGCGGAGGCAACGATCGTCCTGTCCACCCATGAGGTCGCCGAGGCCGAGGGCCTGTTCGACCGCGTGATCTTCTTAAAGCACGGAGAAATAGTGCTTGACACCAACGCCGAGGAATTGCGTGGGCGCGGGCAAAGCGTGAGGTCCACATTCTTGGAGGTGCTGGGATGAGCGGATTCAAGACACTGGTGTGGCGTGAATTTCGGAGTTCGTGGAGTTGGGCAGTGGGATTGATCGCCTCGCTCGCGGTGTGGGCATGGCTGGCGTACATGCTCAGTGGCGCGCTCGGGCAGCCGGACGCGGTTGCCGTTTCCCTCCTTCTTATTTCGATCGCGTTTGTCCTTGGGATGATCGTGCTCGCGTTTATGGTCGGCCGGTTATACGGGGAGATAAAGCGGGAGGAAAACAGGTTCCTATTCCTCTCCCCGCTGTCCGGATACACCCACGTCATCGCGCGGCTGACGTTTGCCGTCGGAGTGGGGTGGATTTACGCGCTTGGCCTTGGGCTGTTGGGATGGTTGACACTCGTCCGCGCCGGGGCACAGTTGGGAATCGGGGATATCGTTCAACTGGTGCTCGTCTCGCCCACGTTCATAACTGTCACTCTGATGATGCCGACGCTGGCGTGGGTGCTGCTGCTCGTCATGTTCATGAGCTCTTACCGCCTGTCACGACTGGGGTGGCTCGCGGTGATCGCAATGGGCGCCGGCACACCGGTATCGCTGATCTACGCCGGAGTAAACACGCTCGATCACCACCTCCCGGTGTGGCACCTCGCTCCGGGAATCGTGCGCTTTCTCGGCCACGTCGCGAACAATCCAGTCCCGGCTCGGGGGAACAGCTGGACAATTCTCGTCCCCAACATTATTCACTCCGGCGACCTCTTGGGAGCACTATTGTTCGCCGGACTATTAGTATTCCTTGCTGGTCGGCTGTGGGAGGAGGTGGAGGGATGAGTCCACTGGTGTGGTGGCAACTAACGCTCACCGTCATAAAACTGCTGGTGTTGGTACTGATCGGGTACGGGGAGTACCGGCTATGGGTCGGAACTGCCAGCCCCACTGCCCGTGGGTTGTCCGTGCTGTTCGCCACGTCGATGGCATGGGGGGTGATGCGCGCGTTCCTGTGGTGATGGGCACAGTTGCGTTGCCGCTGCGTTTTTCCTAAACTTATCCCGCTTACCAACTGAGTTTGAGGAGGAGGGAGGAATGCAGGAAAACTATCGGGTGATCAAGGAATGGCACTACGAACCGGCGCCGGTTGAGCGCGGCTACACCGGAAAAACACTGTACGTCAACATCGGCGACGGTACAATCGCGGCCCGCCCCGTTACGCAGGATATGAAGGATAAATTCGTCGGTGGGCGCGGGTTTGGGTTGTGGCGACTGTGGCACGCCGTCAACGACGACACAAAATGGAACGACCCCGAAAATGAAATCGTGATCGGGGTCGGGCCAATCGGCGGGATCACTACCTACCCCGGAGCGGGAAAATCCCTTGTGGTCAGCCTGTCCCCCACCACCGGTGCGGTGATCGACTCCAACGTCGGCGGCTACTTCGGGCCGTACACCAAGTTCTCCGGCTGGGACTCCGTTGAGATTCAGGGCAAGGCCGACCGCGACGTGATCGTATTCATCGACGGGGACGCCGGTGTCGTCAAGATCCTCGAATCACCGGATGATGACGTAAACACCCATGTCATCTCCGAGCGGCTGCTGCACGCGTTTGCCGATTCCGAGGCGCCAAAGGACTTGCTCGCCGTGTCGACGGTTTCCTCCGGTCGGGGCGCGGAGCACGCCCGCATCGGCTGCCTCAACTTCAGCTTCTTCGACATGAAGCGAAAGAAGCCACGCGTTAAGCAGGCCGGCCGCGGTGGGATTGGAACGGTATTCCGCGACAAGCATCTCGCCGCGTTAGTGGTGAAAAAACACGGCATCACCGGCGAACTCAATCATCCCGCCGATCCGGAACGGGTGCGCAAGGCGGGCGAACGCATCAACAAGGAGATCCTGGCACTCGATTCCTCCCAGAACGACATGCGCCACGTCGGCACCTCGCATCTCGTCGAGATCATGGACGAGTACGACCTCCTGCCGGTGCACAACTACAAGTACGGCTCCCATCCCGATGCGCATAAGATCGACTCCACCGTGTGGCGGAAGCGGTTCACGCAGGGGATGCCGGACGGATGTTGGCTGGGGTGCACAATGTCGTGCTCGCACGCGGTCGACAACTTCGAGCTCAAAACCGGACCGTACAAGGGGATGAAGGTCCTCGTCGACGGGCCGGAGTACGAAACCGCCGCCGGATCAGCGAATATGGGAATCTTCGACCCCGATTTCGTGCTCGAGATGAACTTCTACTGCGACACCTACGGGCTCGACACGATTTCGTTCACCACCGGAACGGCGTTCGTGATGGAATGCTACGAAAATGGCATCCTCAACAAAGACCGGACGGGCGGGCTCGAACTCAACTTCGGAAACGCTGCCGCCGCGCTCGAACTTCTCCATCAGATCGCCCGCGGCGAGGGATTTGGAAAG
>CAZILO010000111.1:0-3806 GCA_964540085.1 uncultured Thermotogae bacterium | reverse complement strand
ACTTTGGGCCCCCGCTGGCCGCATTTTTTACCTACATCCTAGTGGATACGTCACTCGTGTCCGAGATCATCCATCTCACTGAGAAGGTAAGTTTTTTATACCATCTTCGGTTTAACTTGCGCCATCTCTATATCCAGCTCCTATCGCTGGGAGTGCTGTCGCTCCTGCTCGCCATCCTGTTTCAGATTCAACCGTGGTACATCTTCCTCGTCATCGTTCCACTGGCCCTGGTCCACGTATCACTTCGCGGCTATATGCGGCTGCGGCACCAGGCGCAGGAAACGTTTGAAAAGGTTGCCCAGAGCCTGACGGAACGCGATCCCTACACCGGTGAGCACTCGGAAGAAGTGGCAGCTATCTCAGAGAAAATAGCGCGTGCGCTTAAGTTGCCCGAAGACGAAGTGGAGGCAATCGTGGCGGCGGCACGCGTCCACGACATCGGAAAGATCGCCATTCCTGACCGTGTCCTCCTCAAACCGGGCAAGTTGACCCCGGCCGAGTGGGAGACAATCAAACGGCATCCGGTTATCAGCGCGGACCTGCTCTCCGGACTGGAGATCTACGATAAAAGCATCGATATAATTCGGCATCACCACGAACACTGGGACGGGAGTGGGTATCCCGACGGATTGAAAGGGGAGGAGATTCCGCTTGGAGCACGGATTGTCTCTGTAGCCGACGTCTACAATGCGTTGACAACTGACCGTCCGTACCGCAATGCCTATTCGAAACAGGAAGCACTCAAGATCATGCGGGATATGAGTGGGAAGGACCTTGATCCCAACATTGTCACAGTCTTCTTTACGGTGATTTAGCATGTTCCTCCTGTGGGCGTTGGTGATCGGGACTTTAATTGGATTTCTCCGCCACGGCTCCCTGAAAAACCTGACTCGGCTGAAGTTCAGCGGGTTGTGGTTAATTCTGGCCGCGTTGGTAATTCAGCTACTGATATTCCCGTTAGGAACTGGTGCACCGATTGTACGGACCGGAACCCAGGTTTTACATCTGCTGTCGTACGCATTTCTCCTCGCGTTTATTGTGCTCAACTATCGTTTAGTGGGGCTGTTTGTGATGGGGATTGGCCTTATTTCAAACATCATTGTCATCGCGGCAAACGGGGGCTATATGCCAGCATCGGTCACGGCACTTCGCTATGCGGGCATGAAAAAGACGGTAGCGGCGCTGGAACAAACTCTGCACCACGGCAACACCATTCTCATGAGCGCCAGCACGCGGCTGAATTTCCTCGGCGATCGGTTCGCCGTTCCAGCGGTAGTTCCATTCGCCACCGCGTTCAGCATCGGTGACATCCTCCTCGCTATTGGAGTGATCGTCTTTCTAGCAGTTGAAATGCCACGGAGATCGCGGTAACTGCGCGAGCTTTAGCTTGATCGCCCCAACTTCTTGCGCATGAACACCTGTGCGCCCAGGCGCTCGAACCCAAGACGATGATAAAGGCTAATCGCCGGATTGGATTCCGTGACATCAAGAAGGATTCCCGTGCGCCCTAATTCTCTTGCCAGGTTCTCGCACGCCTTGATGAGAGCGCTTGCGATCCCTTGCCCGCGAAACGCCTCATCGACAGCGAGGTAGAGAAGCTGGATTGTTTCACGCGCTTCGGAAAAAATGAACTCCGATTCCTCCTTCCCGAGGTCTTTACACAGAGTAAATCCGATAACTTCCCCATCCTCGGCAACGGCCACAAATCCGGCCCAGCCGGGACGGTTCAACCGATCCCGCACCCAACTGCACACATCCGCGGCGGCGATTCCCCGAAAAATGGTGGTCGAAATCGGTTCGAACAGTCGCGCCAGTCGTGCCACTGCCTCGGCGTCGGATTGCTTCATCGTCCGGATTGTGTACCGTCCCATCGTCCTCCCCTTTGCGCTTATTGGGATACCTTATTAAATGGGAGACCGAGACGAAAGTCAACTACACCCGCGCCGGATCGACATAGGCAGCGACAATCTCGCCGATGACGATCATGTGGTGATCGTCATCGTGATAGTACTTATCAACAATGCGCGGAGCGGAGAAGTCACCTTCCTCCAATTGTTTGCGCATAACGATCCGACACTCGTAGTACAGCGCGCATCCGGCGATGATCGGGGTGGATACCCGCATCCCCGGCGCGAGCGCAATTCCGCACGCGGCGGCCTTGTCGATATCTCTGCCCGAGTGGTGGCCACAGAAATCGAGCGCAGCCGTGAGATCATCGCCACGCGGTACGTTAATAGTAAAACTCTCTTCCTGTAGCAGGCAGCCATGCGTATAACGCGACCGGCGCACAAGCACAGTGAATGTCGGGATGCTCCAGATCCGCCCGGCGGCGCCCCAGCCGATCGTCATCGGATTCGCTTTTCCCGCCTTATCGCGGGCAACGAGAAATGCTCCGCTTCCCGATAACGCGATTTCCAGCAAGTCGATATGTTCGCTCCACGTAATCAGTTTCATTATTCTCCCTCCAACCATCCGTTGCTTAACTCATCGGGCTCGATAAACACCGGAATATACGGTTTGATATCAAGAAGCGGTGTGCCGTCGATGATGTCGAGATCAGCGATATGGACGATATTTCCATCCACTCCAAGCAGGCGCACAGTGGACACCCCAATCGGGTTAGGGCGGTGTGGACCACGGGTGGCAAATACGCCGCGCAATCCGGACCGATGTGGGGTGGTGACTCGCAGCCGATACCCGACGGAACGATGAAAGTGGCAGATCAGCGTGATGTGGCTGAACCCATCGAGATCGGCAAGGCCGTCAGCATATTGGGGGAATATCTCAACCGTTCCTTCCACCCCACGGCCGAAACTCGGTTGAAACGGGACCCCATACGGCTCCTTGTACGGGGAATGAACGACCCCAATCGGGCGATAGCAGACTTGTTCTTCCATCACACCTCCGGGCTCTTGCGCTTGGAATAGTAGTGGATGTCCTCATGACGATAATAGCCGATTTTATCGAACACAGTCTGCGAAACTGTGTTCCAATCCTCAATCAGCGCAGCGACAATATCGATCCCCACCGCTTCCAACCGCTGCTCCACCGCGCTCACAAGTTGGGCTGCGATCCCACGCCGCTGATAGTCAGGATGGACAGCGAGCCGATTTATCCACCCCTTGCGGCCGTCGTGCGTCCCCAAAACCGATCCGACAATCCGTCCGTTATCAGTAGCAACGAGAAAGATCGAACACGGGCCGGCGATCTCGCGGGCGATGTGATCGCGGCGGTCACGCCCGTGCGGGCGGTGGGAGAGCCCAGCCGCGTTCCACAGCGCAATCAACGCATCGTAATCCTCAATCCGAAGCTCACGTATCGCGATCATGTATCTCCCTTCAGGTGCTTATCGAACCAATTAATGATCTCTTCCAGCCGGCGCAGGCGATGCTGTGGCTTGCCAGTGCGCGACAGATCATGGTTCTCGCCGCGGAACATGACCAATCGCGCGTCGGTCCCATGGTAGCGCAGCGCGGTGAACATCTGGAGCCCTTCGGCGATCCAACAGCGGTAATCCTCCTGGGAGTGGATAAACAACGTCGGGGTCACCGCCTTATCGGCGTAACGAAGCGGGGAGTGCCACCATAGCTTCTTGCCATCATCCTGCCATGGAGTGGCGCCGATTTGGTCACAGTTGAAAAAGTAGCCGATATCAGTGGTGCAAAACTTAGAAATCCAATTGGCAATTGAGCGCTGCGAGCATGCCGCCTTGAACCGGTCGGTGTGCCCGATGATCCAGTTGGTCATGAATCCGCCGTAGGAGCCGCCCATCACCCCGAGGCGCTCGGGATCGATAAACGGAAACC
>CAZILO010000110.1:0-3850 GCA_964540085.1 uncultured Thermotogae bacterium | reverse complement strand
TTACGTCGCTTACACTCCGTGTTTCCGGCGCGAAGCAGGCACGTATGGCGAGGAGGAACGTGGACTGATTCGAGTGCACCAGTTCAACAAAGTGGAACTGTTCAAGTACACCACTCCGGATACCTCCTACGAGGAACTGGACGATCTCGTGCACGAGGCCGAAGGAGTGTTGCAAGCACTCGGGATTCACTACCGCGTCGTTATTCTTCCCACCCAGGACCTGGCACAGCAATCGAGCAAGACAATCGACATCGAGGTTTATCTTCCGGGACAAAACCGATACTATGAGGTGTCGTCGTGCAGCAACTGCGAGGAATTCCAAGCACGACGGGGTAACGTTCGGTATCGTCCCGGGCCGAAGGAGAAGCCGCGCTATGTCCACACGTTAAATGGATCCGGGGTGGCGACGTCGCGGTTGATGGCAGCGATTCTGGAGAACAACCAGCTTCCGGACGGGAGAATCAGGATTCCGGACGCCCTGCAGCCAATGGTGGGAGCGGAATATCTGTGACTGAGGTGATGGTCGCGGCGCGGGAGCTCGTCAAGGTATTCCCGGCGCGTAAACGAACGGTGCGCGCTGTAAACGGCGTCTCGTTTGCATGCACCGCCGGGGAGATCTTCGGGCTGCTTGGCCCCAACGGTGCCGGTAAGACCACGACTCTGCGCATGCTAGCAACGATCCTCACTCCCACAGCGGGCACCGCTGAGATCGCGGGGTTCGACGTTCGCGAGGCTCCGGACAAAGTGCGGGAGCAAATCGGCTTCCTCGCTACCGAAACCGGGCTGTACGATCGGTTCACCGCCCGGGAGACAATTCGGTTCTTCGGCAAGATTAACCGGCTGTCCGATGCGGAGATCGACAACCGCACTGCAGAGCTGTTCACGCTGCTCGAACTCACCCCGCTCGCTGACCGTCGGGTGGGAACGTTCTCCACCGGCGAACGCCAGAAGCTGTCACTGGCACGGGCACTGATTCACGATCCTCCCGTCCTCATCCTTGACGAACCCACGTTCGGCCTCGATGTAATGGCCGCTCGCGCTGTCGTCGACGCGATTCGCATGCTTAGAACACAAGGGCGGACCATCATTCTCTCCACCCATATCATGCGCATCGCGGAAAAACTGTGCGATCGTATCGGAATCTTGTATCACGGGCGGCTGCATGCGCTCGGCACCTTGGATGAACTCAAGACACGGTTCGCCGCCCCGGATCTGGAAGAGGCGTTCTTTGCCGCGGTTGCGGCGGAACAATCGGCGTAGGGCTTTTCTTTCGCTAAGAAACGTGGTATCCTGAACCGCGAACTATTTACATTAAGGAGGAGACGATGACCAGGAAGATCGCATTACTGGTGGCAGCAGTGACGATTGTTGTCACTTCGGTCGTCCTGATGGGGGGGGGAGTAAGCGAATATCAGTGGTGGGGCGAACACGCACCGATCTACATCGGCGGTAACTCTGAATTCACGGCGGCGAACGGGGTTGTGGCGGGAAGTGGCACCCAAGCCGATCCGTACGTCATTTCTGGGTGGTCGATCAACGCCGGGATCGCTGACTACGGGATTTACATTGACCACACCACCAGCTATTTCGTCATCGAAAATTGCGTGATCGAGGGCGCACGCAACGCCGGCATTTACCTGAACTCGGTGGTAAACGGGCAAATCAAAAAATGTGAGATCAGCCTGAGCGGGATCGGCATCCATCTCCTGAACGCGGATGGAACAACAATCAGCCGCACTGTGCTCGCGAACAACCGCTATGGAGTAGTCGCGGATGCCGGGTCGCGTGACAACGTAATCTGCGACAACAGCTTCATTGACAACGGCCTGTCCGCCCGTGACGTCGCTCACGCCAACATCTGGTATCAGGGGACAACTGGCAACTATTGGAGCGACTACACGGGCACGGACAAAAACGGCGACGGGATCGGCGATCAACCGTACGGTGTCATGGATGATCCGTACCCGCTTGTTTCCCCGCCGGTGACGCTCACTCACTTCACCCCGGCACACGGGCCAGCAACGAGTCTACCGCGATCGCCGCAGGGATACATCGTGGTGAATTCCAGCGTTCCGATCGCGCTCGCCGCCCGTGACCCCGGAAGCGGCGTTGCGAAAATCCTCTACTCGATCAACGGTGGCGCCTGGACGGAGTATTCAGTACCGTTGAACCTGACCGGCCCCGACGGCGTGTACACGATAACCTATTACGCAGTCGACCATCTGGGAAACGCTGAGCCGACGCAAAGTTTGACGTTCGTCCTCGATAACCATCCGCCGGCCACTGCGATTTCATTCGGCACGCCGAATTATAAAGATCAGACCGGCCAGTGGATTACGTCGCATACACCGATCACCTTGACGCTTACCGCTCACTCGACATACGGCACAACCCGCACGTATTACGCGATCGATAACGGTTCGTGGCATCAGTATTCGGGGCCGTTTTGCGTCCGCGGTGCTGACGGGCCGCATACAATCAGCTACTACAGTCGCAATGCGTCCGGAATCACGGAATCGGTAACCACGATCACCGTATACGTAGACAACACACCACCGACGACGGTGGGACGGCGCAGTGCCGCAACCTCGCAGCCATCCGCGGTCGCGCCCAAACCAACACCGGCTCCGGTGGCGACCACCCCGGCACCGGTCCAAACTGGCGGAGGCACAACGCAGACCCCGCCGCATAAGTAGGATGTGGGAAAACATCAGACTCCTGTTCATCAAGGAGCTAATTGGGGCGGTCAGAGATCGGCGTACGCTGATCCTGACCGTCTTCTTTCCTCTAATCTTCTATCCCCTTATTGTGGGGGTAATGGGGCACTTCACCGCGGCGGAACAGACGCGGTTGACACAAACAACACCCACCGTGCTCGTCGTGGACGAAGCGAACGACCCCACATTTAGCGCGCACTTGCGGGCTGAAACCGCGTTCTCACCGTTTTCCGAACCCACCCTCGCCCAGGGACTTGCCGACCTGCACGCCAAACTGGCTCCAGTACTGATGGTAGTGCGCAAAAGCGGGGGCGGGCCTGGACTCGGGCTTGACGTTACTCTCTACTATGACCAAAGCAATCAAACGGCGTTATACGCAGCGTCACGGGTACAAAAATTTCTCGAGGGTTATCTAAAAGACGTCCTGAAGACAAAACTCGATGCTCTCGGTCTCGACTACAATAAACTGTCACCGCCGCTCAAAGTGACGACGAAAGATACAGGCACGAGCGGTGCGGTGGGTCGGATGATCCTCAGCCGGTTGCTCCCCTATTTCATGGTTCTGGCCATTCTCACCGGTGCAATGGGCCTGGGCGCGGAAATCACTGCCGGGGAAAAGGAACGAGGAACGATTGCCACCCTGCTCGTCAGTCAGTTATCGCGTACCGAAATCGTACTCGGTAAGTTTTTCGCCGTGCTCACGGTATCGCTCGTGTCCTCACTGTTGTCCGCAGCGGGTCTTCTCATCGGCATGCGGTTTTTTGGAGGTGGACTTGCCCCGCCGGGAACACATGCGACGTTCACCATCGGGGCAGGTGAATTCCTATGGATGTTGGGCGTGCTCCTCCCACTGGCGGTGATCATCGCCGCATTGGTGATGATTGTCGGGAGCTATGCCCGCAATCAGAAAGAAGCGAGCACTTACTTGGGTCCAATTTATATGATAATCGTGCTCGTGGGAATTGTGTCGATGACCGGCGGGGCGAAGTTCGGGGGAGCAAACTTTCTCATTCCAGTTGCTAACGCACTGTACGCCCTTCAGGAAATCATCATGAACACCCTAAACTTTCAACATTTGGTGTACACTTTAATTGCAAACATTGCGTGTGGCGGACTACTGATCGCCGCATCGA
>CAZILO010000109.1:0-3918 GCA_964540085.1 uncultured Thermotogae bacterium | reverse complement strand
CTCTGTGCCATAATGTACCCTCTTGTTGACAAGATGAATGTCAGTCACGTATGTCTCACCGGGAGCGAGCGCGGGAACGGTTGCAAGTGCACGCGAATGCCCGGTTGACGCCGAAATACCGGTTGCTGGAGAGGGCGCATCGCCAATGTTAGTGATCGTGACGCGCGCCTTCACCGTACACACGTATTCCTGCTTTGGGGTCCATCCGCACGTACATCCCTCCGGATCAACCCGGATGGAAAGATCAGGGAGCGCGGGACCGCACCGCTTGGCAACCAGCGTAATCGAGCGTTCAAAGTGTTCTGTGGGTGAAGTCCATATTCCTCTAACTGTGTGTTCTCCTGCTGTAAAGTAATTAGCAGGGAACTGATGGTAGTATGTTGCTAATGTATAATCGACGCCTTCGAAATACACTGGTATACACAGGACCTGCCGGATAAGTGGGACGGCAACCCCATCGATTAGCAGTTGAAATGAATGGCCGGTCAAATCCGCGTCAAGTCCGCGTTTCAAGATCTCATGCCGGATCCAAGATGGCGCACACAGATTGATCGACTGCGGGTCCTCGCCACTTAATAGACTGATGCGTTGCCCATTCCCCACAGATGGACTTGTCCCCGGCAATGATGGGCCAAGAATGTGTGCCCCTTCCATCCTTTCAGAACAGGGTTCGAAATAACCAGGAACACTTGTGGGAATCGTCTCTCCATCGATGGTGAACGACACTGTCAGGGAAGAGACAGCTGGCAGCGTGTCCGGAGCTTTCCAGACCCACCAACTGGCGCAGCCTGTGGTGGTGCTATCTGAAACCCATCCTACCGGAGTTGCCATCGAGGACGTAGTGAATGCACCGAAACCCGTAATTGTTATCCGACACAGATCAAGTGCCCCGCCACTGAGATTGGTGAATGTATATGTGTACGTATCTTGGCCGCCAGAGCGCGTTACGCAGGCATCGACCACTATCATTCCCGATGGTCCGGTAATAACCTTTGTATCCCTAGCTATTCCACCAGGGCACAGCGGCCCCGCTAATACCGGCAATGTGACTACAACCAACAACCCAACTAGCACTAGCCACCGTTTCATTCTGACCTCCTTGTTCTAAAGCCGTGCAAATTCCAGGCTATCATGCCTCGCCGAGTAAGTCAACCGGTGAGTATCTCGACGCTTCGTCGATAACACTCCCCTGAGATTTCAATCCCCTGCAGAGATTGATTCCTCGCCCCCTTGCGGTGTGCTCCTTATGGAGCCCATTGATACACCGTCCGCTTGCGGCGGGGTAGTTCATTCGCAATAACCTCACCTCCAATCTTGGCAGAGACCGGTGGGGAATTGGCCCACCGGACTTTCCTGCTCCAATCTCAGTATCGGCAGCAAGAGCTGCTCGTATCGGTGTTGTTGTCCTCATCGCATTCCGTGATTAGCCCGGTACTGTCAGCTTCCATCTCGAACTCGAGTGGACAGGGGGGGATCTTCGGATCCGAACTCGGGTAGTCAATCCACATGTGTAGGTCCTTCATCTCTCCCGGACCTACAGTGACGACTAGCGTGCGCGTCTCCCCCTTGTCCGTGCGCAATGCACAGTAGAAGTGATCCGCCGGTTGATCCCCGATGTTCTCCACCGTGGCGTGAACGGCGATCGTGCACACCAATTCTTGGCCCCGGTACTCGCAGGTGCAGCTCGAATTCCTTATCTTGATCGTCAGGTCCGGACAGTTTTCCGGTGGAGTGAAGTGGAGGGGACCAAGAGTCGGTCCTGTCGTGTCGACAGGGTCATTCTTAACCGTCGCGTGCCTTTCACCATCTTGGAATACCCTGCCTATCGACCCCGTAGATGGAGTATCTATCGTCGGGCCTCTGACGGAGAAAGAAAACACGGCTGATTCCCCCGGCTTGATTCCACCAGGAGCACACAATGTGTCCTCATCCCACACCGCGACCCAGTTCCATGCGGGTTCAGGCAGGCCTACCGTATTCATCAACCAACCGTCCGGGCCATGCTGATCAACCGTTTCGAACCCCACTGTTTTAGGTATCGCAAAGTGGACGATCCCACAACCATCAGGATCGTAACTGATATTAGTGACCGTATAGGTGTAGGTATCGATGTCCCCGTTTCGGGTCACACACTCTTCGATCTTCACATCGCCATTGGGCCCCGTTGTGGTGGTCACATCATGAGCGATCGCTCCCTCAGGACACGCGGACGAGCTACTTGCCGGTGGAACATTCTGCGGGGGGGCCACAGTCGGTCCTGTCGTGTCGACAATGTCATGCTCATACCCTACATCACTATGACCATCTGGTGCTGTAAGATGTACTAGCCTGGCTATCGCCGCGTCAGACGCAGCATCTACTGTGGGACCGATGACGGAGAAAGAAAACACGGCTGATTCCCCCACCTTGATTCCAGGAGCACATAATGTGTCCTCATCCAACGCCGCTTCCCAGTTCCATAGGACATCAGGCGAGAGTACCGTATTCATCAACCAACCGGCCGGGCCATGCTGATCAACCGTTTCGAACCCCGCTGTGTTAGGTATCGCAAAGTAGACGATCCCGCAACCATCAGGATCGTAACTGATATTAGTGACCGTATAGGTGTAGGTATCGATGTCACCGTCTCGGGTCACACACTCTTCGATCTTCACATCGCCACGCCGCGCCGTTGATGTGGTGGTCACATCATGAGCGATCGCTCCCTCAGGACACGCAAACGAGCGACTCGACCCCGCTGAGGTGCTCGGCGGGACAGTGGGATGCAGAGTCAGCATGAACTCCACCTTCTTCCACTCCCCGTTGTACTGCAAGTACCATGAGTCGGTCTGTTTGGTCGTGGTCTTCAGGACCTGCCCTTGGGCGCCCTCCGTCCACACATCCTCCTTGCTCCACGCAAGATCCACCCCATGTTCGCCCTGCTCCAGCTGCTCGAACAGAAACGAGCGCCCGGCCAGGTAATAACTGAGCTTGTCTCCCACCTCAATTCCAATGATCACCCCTCCAGCGCTCATAAGATCGAGCTTGTAGGGAAGAAAACTTGGCTCTTCGTCCTGAAGTACCAGATCGATCCCCGGAATCACATCAGGTGCAAACGCCTTCCCAAACTGCTGTTGAAACTCCATTGGGAAACCGGTGTCATAGATCTTGAGTTGGAACTGTCCTGGATACTTGTCAGCAACATACTTCGCTAATCCTTGCACTAGTCTGGAATCCGTCGCTCCGTGCGGGGTGTTTGCCTTCATCTCCCCCCTTCCCAGTAGATCAGCAAGCTCGATCGTATCAAGCTCGTCAATCACGCCATCACCGTTCAGATCGGAAAGAAAGTTTGGAAACCCATGATCGTTGAACCAGGCAAGGATCGTTGCCGCTTCAACCGCTCCTGTCCAGTTGTCGTCCCAAGTTGGCTTACTAGCTATGCTGATCAGCTGCAAATCGCTGATCTCAAAGCTCTTCAATGGAGTATCTTGGCAAATCCCGATCACACTCAACAAGAGTGCCCCTGCTACCACCACAGCCACCAGTCGCCACATAGCATCCCTCCTTCTCGGGGGCCTGCTAGCAAGCTCCCTAGTTATCCAACTATACCGCAGACGCCTAACAGAACACAACTGCAATACTCTCGTACATTGACTACAGTTCCAGCGGGTAGCAACTCCGGGAATGCCCTTCTGATGGGATTGAAGTTCTGAAAAAGCGGGTTTGACCCCAATTTGTGGTGCCAATAATTATGAGATTACTCTTGACATACAGTGATATTTCTGCTAATATGGAGGTGGTAGAAAAGAGAGGGGGGCGTCATGTTCGTCAGAGTGAAACGTGCTGGAAAGTACGAATACCTCCAACTCGTAGAGAACCGTCGCGAAGGGAAACAAACACGTCAGCATATCGTCGCCACCCTGGGCCGACTAGACCGTT
>CAZILO010000108.1:0-3987 GCA_964540085.1 uncultured Thermotogae bacterium | reverse complement strand
GATGGTGACCAATCGCCGGGATCTGCTCGCTCTTGATGACGTTGGTAAACGCAACCGCCGCCGCCGGGTTTGCCCCGATCGACCAAATGTTGTTTGGGATGAGGAGATCAATTGCCTCATCCGCGATGAACCCCTGCAGTTTATCCACAATTGCATGCGCGTGGGCAGCAATATCATGTTCCAATGCCGCTCCGTCCGGATAGTCCTGCAATGTGTGGAATGTATTCCACGCCATCCGCTCAACGTCGGCGCGGTGATGGTAGAGTTCGGGGATCAAGCACCCGCTACCGGTTCCGAGATCACCCCCGCATAAATGAACCGTATGCCCCATTCGTTCCAGAACCTTCTTCCACTTATCCATCTCCAGGGAGACACCATCGGTACCACCGACTTTGTAATGACAAAGCCCAATATGCAGCGGGTTTACTCTCATCAGTTGATGCGCTCCCCAGTATCACCGTTAAATAAATGAAGACGCTTGACGTTGAACTGCAATCCAACCGTTTGCCCCGGTGAAAGGTGTAGCTCCGAAGTGACGATTGACTTCATAATCGTTCCGTCGTCAAACTTGAAGGATACAATTTGCTGTGGTCCCTGAGGCTCAATTACAAATACCGTTGTGGTTAACTCTCCGCCCTCAGGCTGTATTTGAACATCTTCCGGACGTACTCCAAGAATCACATTGCCATTGATGCCGTATTTTTGTAGCGGTGCAGCAATGGCGGTGGGTAGCGTAAGGCGAAAATACGGTGAGGTCAGGTGCAAACTTCCGTCTTCTTCCTCTGCTGTAACGGTGAGCATATTCATCGGTGGTGTGCCGATGAATCCGGCGACGAATCTGTTCGTCGGATGGAAGTAAATCTCTTGTGGGGTACCAAGTTGTGATCCCTGACCTTTCTCCATCACCATGATCCTGTCCGCCATTCCCATCGCCTCGGACTGATCGTGGGTTACATAGATGGAAGTCGCATTGGCTTGCTCATGGATGTGCTTGAGTTCGGTACGCATCTGAATTCGGAGCTTGGCATCAAGGTTGGAAAGGGGCTCATCGTACAAAAACACCTGCGGTTTCACCGCCAAAGCACGGGCAAGAGCAACGCGCTGGCGCTGACCACCGGACAGCTGAGCGGGATAGCGGTTGAGAAGCTCCTCAATCGCCACCATCCGTGCTACCTCATGTACTACGGAGTCGATGTCCTGTTTGATTCGCTTTCTTACTTTCGATCGTCGGTAACGCAGTCCAAATGCGATATTGTCGTATACCTTCATGTGAGGCCACACGGCGTAACTTTGAAATACCATCGAGATGTCGCGGTCGCGTGGTGCAAGGAGATTTACCAACCGATCTCCAATATAAATCGCTCCTCCCGTTGGCTCCTCCAATCCAGCAATCATGCGCAGGGTCGTCGTTTTCCCGCATCCAGATGGGCCAAGCATAACGATGAACTCACGATCCGCAATCTCGAGGTCGAAATCGCGTACTGCCCACACCCGTTTTCCAAACCGCTTACTTACCCCTTGTAGAATTACTTTAGCCATTAACAGACTTCTCCTTCCTCATATCCTCACTCCTCCCCACATCTGAATGATGTAGCGTTTGATGAAGAATGCGAATATCAACGCGGGGAAGGCCATAAATGCCCCGCCTGCACTTTGAAGGTGAATTGAACCGGCAGCGTCGGCAACGGTATGATAGGTTACTGCCGCCAATGTGGGATTAGCTTGAGTCATGATTGTGGCGATTACCGTCTCATTCCACGCCCCAATGAATGTGTAGATTGCTGCCGCCGCTAACCCCGGAGCCGCAAGCGGAAGGGTGATACGAAGAAAGGCACCAGCCCGACTTAATCCAAGTACCATCGCCTGTTCCTCCATCTCCACTGAAATTCCCATAAATATACTCGCCGTGATCCAAATAGTGAGCCCAATGTTCCCTACCCCATAGTTAAGGGCAAGCGCAATCGGGAACGGAGTATCGTACAGCCCAAATCGCATGAACATCACCGCCATCGGAATCGTCAAGGCAACAGCGGGATACATGCGCACGAACAGAACGCTTAGCTTGAGTCCGTTCCGCCCTGCAAACCGGAACCGGGCGAACGCATACCCCGCCATTCCTCCGATGGATAGGGCAATCACAATAGTCACCAACGCCACTTCCACTGACCGTAAAATCGACGGCAGAATTTTGGGGTTGATCAGGAGAAAAAAGCGGTAGTTCTCAAGTGAAAAGTGATGGGGATAGAGGTGAAGAGGCCAGCTGTACGCCTCCGCCTTCGGCATAAACGATAGCATAAACAGGAAGTACACCGGTACAAGGATGAAACAGACAAGCCCAACAACTGCGAGGTAAAGGGTAGTTTTTCCCGCCAGTTTACGCCAGTTAGTCCCAACCACGACCGTGTTATTAGCCGGCATTTTCCTCCTTCCTTTCCTTAAGCGAGCCGGACAGCCATAGGTAAAGGACAGTCAACGTAACGACAATTGTGGCGATAATCAAGGCGTATGCCGCTCCCAATGATCGTTGGTGTAGTTGGGTAAAATAATACACCGCTTCTTCTACTAAAGTAGGCAGGTTACGGTAGCCAAAGATAACGGTAACGATAACAAATATTTGTACCGCGCCGATTGCACGGAGAATAATCGCCGTTTGAATACTTGGTTTCAACAGCGGCAAGGTAATCCGACGCAAGGTCTGAAACCTGTTTGCTCCAAACAGTCGTGCCGCTTCGCCGTATTCCTTGGAGATTCCCTGTAGCCCTGCCAAAAGGATGATCATCACACTTGGGAGTCCCCGCCATGCTTCTGCAAGGACAAGAAGCCCGATCCAGCGCGCCGTTTTTCCAAACGCGAGCCACATCATCGGGTGTTGAGCCGACATCAGTCCAGCATGGACAAGCATAGAGTTGATCCAACCATGATAGGTGTATCCAGTGGCCCACATTGCGCCATAGCTGATCTCAGGGAGTACCATCGGGATCAACGCAATGAAAAGAAAGAGTGACGAGCCGCGGAAGTTCGTATTAATGAGGAGTGCTACCGCAAGCGCGAGGACAAATTCAGCCGTGACCGATACGGCAAGGAATATGAATGTTACCCAGATCGCTTGGTAAAAGTAGGGGTCGGAGAAGACATAGCGGAAGTACTGCAGAGTAAACCCGTTTGGCCCCGTGAATGCGAGTTTAATGCCACTAAATGTCGGTATTGCCCAGAACACGATATAATAAACTAGCGTTGGTAAAATTAGAAAAAATGGGTAATATCGTGTCAAACTCTTCCGCACCGCTCCTCCTCTAAAGAACGGGGAGAGGTTGATACCCCTCCCCGTTGTAAGCGCCTGCTACTTGTACTGCGCGTTGATAATCGACTGTTGCATGTTGAGGTAGTTTACATCAACGCCCTTGTTGCGAGCGCAGATGTAGTAGAACGAGTCTTCATAGGCCTGTTTGACGACACCCCAATCACCGCCAGGAGCAGTCGGCCCGGGGATGAACGCCACAATGCCGGTCATCCCGGCGTTACCAGTGGCAAGGATGTCACGTGATGGGCCCGGAGGCAGTATGTCAACAGCCTCCTTGACTGCGGGAATGAACGACAAGTGTTCCGCGATCTTTGCCTGAATTGCAGGGCGGGTCATGAATTCCACGAATTTCAGGGCAAGATTTGGATGTGGGGCGCCATTTACGACAGCAATGCTGTTATTACCGGCAACGCTGCCGCGATTCACTGGACCGTATGGAACCGGCGCGAGGGTGAACTTGGTCGGATCACTCAGGTAGACTTGTCCCGCCCGAGCGATGTGGGTAATTGCGAGCCAGCACTCCTCGCGGAGCATCGGGTCGATCACTGATTTGTAGGTAGTCCAAGCATCGTTGATGTACGGGTACATTGAATACCACATTCCCCATGCCTTCTGCGCCTCGGGCGAGTTGACGTCCGGGAACCCGCCACCGTAGGCGAGAACGGAGGAGCCGACAATATACGTCA
>CAZILO010000107.1:0-4166 GCA_964540085.1 uncultured Thermotogae bacterium | reverse complement strand
TGGTCGGCTCGATCGACGAAGTCCTCGCCCGGGCAAAGGCGATGAGCGGAGCTCCGGAAGAAGAGGAAGCCGCTCCCGAGGAAGAAGAAACCGCGCCTGCGCAATCCGGACAGGGTTAGATATCCTACACACAAGAGTGGCTTACAGACCCCTCACTTCTCAATCTGCACTCGCTCGGATAATCCTAAATCTTCTAGGATCTGCCGGAGGTCGGCCTCGAAGCTTTGCGCCACTTCACCGCTCACTGTGACAGAGAACTGCACACCGATTTCTAGGTTCGAGCCGCTGCGCAATTTAGGCAATATTTTTGTCCCGAGACGATTCCAGACCTCCGGCGGAACATCTCCGGAGATCCGGAAGGTCCGCGTGGCAGCACCGGGAGCCGGATTATGCTCCGGGGTGGTGGGTTCCGGAGTCCCTCCCGGCTCTGGAGTGGGAGTTGGCTCTGGTTCAGCCTCAGGTACGGTCTTGAGTGCCTTCGCTTTGTCTTTCAGTAAAAGGAAAACGCCTGGCTCGAATGCCACCTCTTCCAGGGGAATTTCCTCCCTAAACCAAACCCGCTCGTAACTTCCATCCGGCTTCTGGCCTGAGGCCAGCCCAAAGTCACCCTTCAAGACAAATTCAACGATCTTCCTTCGCAGAGTTTTATCGGGATCGAGCAGCCTTGTCAGCGCGCCGTTCAGGAAGCTCTGGCGAAGGCTGGAGAGCGGCCATGCTCCGGATTCCTTCAAGGCCAGAGGCCAGTTGCGCTCGATGTAACCTGCACCCACGGACTCGTTCAGCAGCGCCTGGGACTTCAACGCCGTGATCACGCGGCCGCAGAGGGTCTCGCTGCCACTGGAATGACCGGCACCAAGATCGAGGACTTTCAGACCACCCGGCTCCTGATTGTCCGCGATGACCACAAAGCGATAACCGCCCCACACTTCGTCCTTGGCTGCCTCTTCGGCGTCGGACACCTTGCCCCGGATGTCCGCCCGGTCAAAATCACCGCCCAAGGTCCCTTCGGCGATCTCCTTGGCCACTCGTTTCCATGCCAGCCAGAGCTCCACCTTGTCGCGCAAATCGCGCCCCGGCTTCTTCAGACACCAGATGAGCGATCCCGGATACAATCGCGGCGATTTGCCGCGTTGTTTGGTCCATTCCGCGACCTGCTGGCGGAGGGAGCCTTCGCCCGTCCATTCCAGTTCCGGGTCCCCGATGACGAGCCTCAACCGCGGCGTATCCGGGACGTCTGTCCCACTGGCAGGGAATGGAACTATCGGTACAGTCGCCCCCCGCTCGAACTCCTTCTCTACCAGCATGCGCATGGCGGGTTTGATCTCTGATTCCTCATCGAGAGACGCTCTCCGGTCGTTGACCACCTTCTTCACGGTAAACCGATGGCTGATCTTGAACCCATCCGAGCCGACGCGCCGGATGAAATACGATTTATTCTCCAGCGCGAACGCCGCGTTATCCACTGAAGTGGTATCCACATCGGGTTCTCCGAGCGCAAACCGCAACTCCGGTAAGTGTGCCACCTTGTCCACCTGTCCGCCTGACGATTCAAAGAGGATCGCCGTTCCCACCCGCCGATGGATATCACGTAAAGCCCCCTTGGTATCGACATCGAGGGCGCGCGCGTGGGACTGCGGTCCGGAGATGTCTGCGTCAATAGCGGCCACGAGCCGGGATTCGCCCAGTTGACCCAGTACAACACTGCGGAACTCGGGCACCTCCAACGGTGCGGAACCAAGCGTGATCAGCGGCTCTTTGCGGGCCTTTGTGAAACCCTCCTTGTACGCCCACGAGATCCATTGGGCCAGCATCGCGAGCGTTCCCCGCGTCTGTTGGTATTGCGGGAGAGCCTGCCACTTCCGTTGGAAGACCGAGAGCGTCGCTGGGTGAAACGGGTAACACGCCTCAAACCGGCTGCGCAGATACTCCCTCGCCTTCGTCTCGGTGACTGCGCTGTCCACGGCCGTCCATTCCGGGGGAAGCTGCGCCCGCCGTTCGAAACACCAATCAGCGTATACCTTGGAAACTCTCTTGCGAACGCGGTCAGGGCCTAGGTCCTTGAACAGCCGGCGGCGGACGACCTCGCTGATCTCGGTCTCGTCGTTGGCGATCAGATCCTTCGCCACGCGACGGACAACCTTGGTGATCTTCTCCTGCCACTGTATATCCCAATCGGTCATCTCGACCTGGCTGCGTGGAAGACTGATCATTGCCGCGCTGTGAGTGGTGCCGGTCGTAGCTACAGTCAGATTCTGGATGAACGAGTAGAACGCCTCAGCCATGCCCCGGTGACGATTCAGGAAGTTCAGCACCTCGTCGAACAGCAGAAGCACGGGCGCATTAGCCGCCTGGAAGACCCGCGCGATGCTCTCCGTCCCTGGAGGCACGGTCTTGGCTGATGGACCCAGTTCTTCCACTCCCTTCTCTCCCGCTAACTGCCGGGCGATATCGATCCACGGTGTTTCACGCCCTTCCTGCGGATCCCAGGCGTTCCCCACAAACACGGCGACTCGGGCTTTCGGAATGGCAGTGACGCCTGCTTCCTCCATCAGATCAGCAATGCCGGGATAGTCGATCGCCTTTGGTCCAGCATTCATGATGTGGTAAAGCGCGGTCAGCGTATGCGTCTTCCCGCCGCCGAACTGGGTGATGAGCGTCATCACCGGCGCGGTGTTCGTGGTCTCACCGCTCAGCCGGCGCAGGATCATCCCGGCGTGCTCACGCAGCGCGCGGGTGAAGCAGGTGCGGGAGAAGAACTCCTTGGGTTTGCGGTAGTCTTCCGGCGCGGTTCCAGCCACCACCTGTTCTAGATGGATGGCGAACTCACTCGGATCGAACGACCGGCCCTCTCTTACCTCTTTCCGCGGTGTTACAACCTTGTACCAGGGCTCCATTTCATCTACTCCTATTCGGCAAGTGCTTGGACATAGTCTTTCCTTTTCGACCAGAGGACGGCTTTCACTTCATAGGCCTCTAAAGCTTCTACCACCTCTCCACTGACCTCTCGATCCCGGTCGTTGAGAAAGGCATACGCTTCCGAATCTTCGCCTCTTGCTTCTCGCGTATCTCCCAACGCGAATAGATATGTCCCAATCGTGTTCTTATTGGGGGCATTAATAGCTTGGACGAACCGTTCCGGCCGAGTGCGAGATTTGGGAATCAAGAAGTCTATAGCATGGTCAAATCCACTTCGACCAGATATTTTTACGCGCGGGCTGTAACGGATCTCGTGCTGGTCAAGGAATTCTCGGACGTCTTCCCAGAAGAATCCAGCCACTCGTGGTTGAGCCATGATGAACATATCATTTACAGCCAGCATCGCTTGAACGAGTGCGTGAAGGCGCTGGCTGAGGTTCCGATGTGAAGCCTCAACGAGGAGTTGCGTACCCTCCATCTTGACGCCGAACCCATTTAATACGGATTCTAAGATCTCTCTGCGCTTTGGTGTGTTCAAATCCAGGCCGCTAGTTCGCAAGTCGGATAAGATGTATCCATCGTCTGAGAGGAGAATTTTCCCATTGTTCTTAATAACGTAGATTTGGAGATGGTCGTTATGTCGATCCAGAAACGGGGTGGTCAATTCGCAAGCGCTTTCAATCTCTTCAACGGACAACCCCTTACGAAGCCAGTTAACGTATGCGTCTACTAGTTGTTCGCACTCTTCCCTATTCATAACAGCCCTCCTTGGAACGGAGGTACATCTTGAATATTGCAGTAGCGGCAGAAATCTTTAAAGGTTTGTTCAATATCGGATATGTTGCTAAATTCCTCAGGATCAATAGGATAAGCCCACTTGTCCTCGTATCCTTCGCGGTAGAGATGGATGTGGTTGCCATTTAGTTTGGTGAGGTCAGGATTAGTGTGGGGCGCACCGTCAATGTCGAGCCTGGCAAGTACGATGACCTTGCGACCACGGGTTTGATACTTGATCTTCGAAATCCTCAATGTGCCGCGCCAGAGATCAAGCAGAAACCGTTCGTGTTTGTCCTCGCCAACTAATTCGTGTGTTTGGTCAGTGCCGGGCAGGATAGAAATCGCGACAGGTTTGATGAAGAACTTCTTCATTGCGAGCAATGCATCTGCTTCACTTTGCGTAAGCATGTCCTTCATCACCTCGGTACCGCCAGGAGCATCGCATCGAGCAGGCGCTTCTCCTCACTTGTCTT
>CAZILO010000106.1:0-4180 GCA_964540085.1 uncultured Thermotogae bacterium | reverse complement strand
ATGCCCCAGCAAGCAAATGTTCCTCGCTTGCCCCATGTGTCGTTCCCCCTTACGTGATTGAAGAATACCCTGGCAGTATACCAATCCGGCCGCAGGTGAGCAAGAAATGGTCGTGTGTTCTGTTTCCACCGCACCGCAGCAATGCGGGCGCCATCGTCGTCGGTTGCGGCTGTGTTTGTAACAGCTTATCCTTTGCCCCTCGGGAGGAGAGAAATGAAGCGGATGTTTTTGTTGGGGGACGAGGCGCTGGCGCAGGGAGCTCTCGATGCCGGGATCTCCGGGGCATACGCCTACCCCGGTACCCCATCTACCGAGATCCTTGAATACGTGCAGCGGACGGCACCGAGTTCGATTCATTCCCGGTGGTCGACGAACGAGAAAACGGCGTTGGAAGCAGCGTTGGGGATGAGCTATGCCGGGAAGCGCGCGCTTGTGAGTATGAAACACGTCGGCCTGAATGTTGCCGCCGATCCGTTCATCAACGCCGGAATTTCTGGGGCGAACGGAGGTCTTGTCATCGCCGTCGCTGACGACCCGTCGATGCATTCCTCGCAAAACGAGCAGGATTCGCGATTTTACGGGGAGTTTGCTAACGTTCCGGTCCTCGAACCGTCCACCCCGCAGGAAGCGTATGACATGGCGGGGTACGCGTTTGAACTCTCCGAACGGTATCATACTCCGGTGCTTGTGCGGTTGGTCACCCGGCTTGCCCATTCGCGAGCGCCGATCGAACGCGGTAAACCGCGGCACGAAAATGAGCTTCATCTGCCCGCCGATTCGCAGACGTTCATCCTCCTCCCGCAAAACGCACGTCGTAACTACGCGCGCCTCGTGCTGACGCAATCGCAATTAGTCGCTGAGAGCGAAGTCAGTGCATTTAGTCGGTTGGTTGATGGCAACGACCGATCGGTGGGGATTATCGCCGCTGGTCTTGGGTATGCCTACGTGCGCGAGCTGTTTCCCAACACCCTTCCCCATCCGGTGCTCAAGGTGTCGCAGTATCCGCTTCCTACCGATCTTGTCGCCAAGTTTGTGAATGAATGTGGTGAGGTGGTGGTTGTTGAGGACGGTTACCCGTTCATCGAAGCGCGGCTGCGTGGATTCACTCCAAATCCGCGCGTGCATGGGCGCCTTGATGGGACGTTGCCGCGCACGGGGGAATTGACTCCGGAGGCGGTCGCGGCCGCACTTGGAGTGACGCGCGCACCGACATTCACGGTTCCGGATCTTGTTGTTCCCCGGCCGCCGGCGCTGTGCCCGGGATGTCCGCATGCCGACACGTTCCGTGCCCTCGTTGCGGCGCTTGGGGATCGCGGCCGCGTGTTCTCCGATATCGGCTGTTACACGCTGGGGGCGCTGCCACCGTACGAAGCGGTGGATACGTGCATCGAGATGGGGGCGTCAATCGGGATGGCCAAGGGGGCGGCCGATGCCGGCCTGCACCCAGCGGTGGCAGTGATTGGGGACTCGACATTCACCCATTCCGGGATGACCGGGTTGCTCGATTGTGTACAGGAAGGAACGCCGATCACCGTTATCATCCTCGATAACCTTGCGGTGGCAATGACCGGTGGGCAGCCGTCGCAGGCCACCAACCGGCTGGAGAATATTTGCCGCGGTATTGGGGTCGCTCCGGATCACGTCCGGGTAATCGTTCCGATCCCGTCCAACCACGACGAAAACGTGCGGGTGTTACAGGAAGAAATCGCTTACCGCGGTCTGTCGGTGGTGATCGCACGGCGGGAGTGTGTCCAGACGGCGGCGCGGCGGGCACGGCAGCGGAAACGGCAACAGAAACCGCAACATAACCCGGAGGCAAAGCGATGAATCAAGACATCATCCTCGCCGGTGTCGGTGGGCAGGGACTGCTCACGTTGGCGGCAGTGATCAGCACAGCGGCGCTCGATCAGGGGCTGATCGTGAAACAATCCGAGGTACACGGCATGTCACAGCGGGGCGGTGCGGTGCAGTCGCACGTCCGCATCTCCGATCGCCCGATTCATTCTCCGATCATCCCGAAGGGAAGTGCCGATTTAATCCTGGCGATGGAGCCGTTGGAAGCACTGCGTTATCTGGAGTACCTGTCTCCCGACGGTATGGTGGTGGCAAATTCCGTTCCCGTGAAAAATATCACGAATTATCCCGACGTCGATAAGGTAATCGCCGCGTTGCGCGGGTTACGCCGCTACCGGCTGATCGATGCGGTAGCGATTGCGCGCGAGATTGGATCGCTCCAGAGCGCGAACATGGTCCTGCTCGGAGCGGGCGCAGAATTCATCGGCCTGCCTCCAGATGCCATTGCTCAGGCGATCACAGCCCTGTTTTCCCGTAAGGCGAAAGAGCTTGCGGAAATTAACCTGACCGCGTTCCGCCGCGGAGCCCAAGCAAGCTAAGCGCGTTTGCCCCCGTGGCGATAGGGGCGGGTGTCGTTGTACGCCATCTTTGCCATGACCGCACCTTCGATATCGAGCTCGGTGCCACCGGCAAAGTCGAGCACACGGATGATTACATCGGCGAGTTCCTCCTCGAGCTTGGAATAGCCCGGGATTTTGTCACTTTCTGGGTTGCCGTCGCGGTACGCCTCCATCGCCTCGGCCAGTTCCGTCACCATCAGCATCAACACTTCTCCCACCGGGCGTGGTTGTTCCCACCACCCGTGTTCCACTGCTGTTTTGTGTACTCTGGTTTGAATCTCCGATATTCGCATCCATCACTCCTTTCCCGGTCAGGATACTGGCGCCGCGCGCGAATTGCACATCGGGCACTGGGCAGCTAGACTATTCTCCATAAGGAGGGATCAAAATGAAGCTATCGGTTATGGTAACGCTCGTGTTAACAGCGATTTTTATCTCGGCGATCTTCTCAATGGGAATGGCGGCGGGGACGGAATCCGTTCTCCACGTCGGGATCTTTGCTGATTTGCATGCCCACGACACCAACTCGCCTGGCGAAGGGAAGATTATGACCAATTACCCGGAGCGGTTGGGCGCGTGCATCAAGGCGATGAACGCGTGGCCGGCCGATTTGATGATCGAGCTCGGCGATTTTGTGAATGGCCGGTTTGTCATCGGTCCTCCGCTTGGCGATCCTGCCCGGATCGTCGGCATTCTGGAAAAGGCGGATGCGATCTACGCCCAGTTCCACGGGCCGCGCTACTACGTGCTCGGTAACCACGACGTCTACGACCTGTCCAAAGCCGAGTTCCTCGCCCACACCGGCGCCACTAAGACGTACGAGAGCTTCGACGCCGGCGCGTATCACTTTGTCATCCTCGATGCGCAGTACGATAAAGATGGAAATGATCTGTCCCATGCTGGCTGGGTCGTGCAGGGGAACATCCCCCCGTTCGAGCTCGAGTGGTTGAAGCAGGACCTGGCAAAGACGGACAAGCCGACGATCGTGTGTGTGCATCAGCGCCTTGATGTCGACTTTGACATGCTGTCCGGCGGCCCCGAGATCCTGGATAACAAAGCGGTGCAGAAGGTGCTTGAGAACTCGGGTAAAGTCATTGCTGTGTTCCAAGGGCACGAGCACAGGAATGTCCACACCGTGATCGACGGGATTCACTACGTCACGTTCGATCAGCTATGCGACGAACACAACAGCAACCCATCGTGGGCGTACGTCACCCTTAATCCGGTGACGCGAACGATCGACATCAAGGGCGCGGGCGACCAGGCAGACTGGCACCTGAAATACTGATATGCTCGTCGATTTTTCGATATCGCCGCTTGGAAAAGGTGAATCCCTCAGCCGGTACGTGGCCAAAGTATACGCGCTGATCGAGGCATCCGGGTTGCCGCACGAGTACCACGCGATGGGAACGAATATCGAGGGCGACTGGGACGAAATTATGGCCCTGATCAAGTCGTGCCGCGACCTCATGCTGCAAGAGGCGGAGCGCGTGTCTGTCTCGATCCGGATCGATGATCGCAAAGGCGTCACTGATGCGCTTACCCACAAGGTGCGCTCGGCGCAGGAAAAGATGCACAATGAGCAATGAGGAAATCTGTTATCGCCCAATCGGAATCATCCGTTCCCCGTTCAAGACCACCGATGGAACGCCGATCCAGCCTGCGGGTGCGGAAGGAGTTATGGGCGAGGTGGAACTATTCCCGGAGTATGAACAGGGACTAAAAGACATTGATGGCTTTTCCCACATCGTCCTGGTCTACCATTT
>CAZILO010000105.1:0-4310 GCA_964540085.1 uncultured Thermotogae bacterium | reverse complement strand
TCAGCAAGCGGCGGCGAGGCGGTGGTTATCGCGGTGCCCGCACCGGCGGCAAAGAAATGGGCGATAAGGCTGATTCCTCCTTGGTAGACGAGAATCACCAGCGCGGAGAAGAACACCCCTGGCCCGAGTCCGGCGACGAGGATTACCGACGAAATTCCGTCCATCACCGCCTTGATCCCGAGGAGCTGCCAATCGCCGTACAACCCGTCGCGCAGCGCCCCGATCAGGGCGAGCGGTCCGACGCAGAACAGCAGGCTCGCGGTGACGAACCCCTGCGGGATGGTTCCGTGTGCCAATGCGGGGAACCGGCGCTCGATCGCTTCGCCCAGGTTCGTCAAGCGGTCTTCGATTGACAGGGCCGTCCCGATCCCCCCACCGATGATCAGCGATAGCAGGAGAACGAGGACGTTGCGTGTCTCCAGTGCAAGTTTTACCCCGAGAACAACGGTGACAAGCCCGATCGCCGCGGTAAAGAACCCGCTCACCCGGTCGGGAATCTTTCGCCCGAGGAGAAGGCCGATCGTACTCCCGAGGAGCACCGTGCCCACGTTTATCCACGTTCCGATCATGCGGTTATCCTATCCGCGGAACTGGTCTGGGACAACTTCGATTGCCGCAAGAAGCCGTGGATCTTATACTCATGTTATAATCACACCATAGGAAGAGGCGATGAAGCAACATGGCCGATGTTGACCGGATAATGGCTGTATTACGTGAGCACCTCCCCGAGCTGCGGGACAAGTTTCATGTGGCTAGAGTCGCGGTCTTTGGTTCATACGCCCGTGGCGATCAAGAAGACGCGAGCGACATCGATCTGCTGGTTGAGTTGAGCGCGCCACTCGGCTGGGAATTTGTCGATCTCCATCGCTATCTGGAGGAATTACTCGCGATACGGGTGGATCTGCTCACTGTTAATGCCGTAAAGCGAAAGCCGTTGTTGTGGCAGTCAATTCAGGAGGATCTAATCCGTGTCTAAACGTGATCCGAAGCTGTTTGTTGCGGAGATGATCACCGCCTGCGACAAGATAGGAAAATTTATCTCCGGGCTGCAGGAATCGGATTTCTACAACGATGAGCTTGTCCAGGACGCGGTGCTGCGCAATCTGGAAGTTATCGGGGAAGCGGCGCGACAATTGTCGGACGACGTGCGCAACCGCTATCCTGATGTACCGTGGACGAGAGTAGCCTCGGATGTAACGTCGCACACAAGGTGCGACGCTACTTCCACTTCGCTATCGTCACTCTGCTGCCACCGCTCTTTCGTAACGTCGGAGTTTATCTCCGACGGGGAAATTTCTATCTACGGCAAATCCAACAGAGGTCTTTTATGAGTGCTGGTCTCCTTTCCGACCTTAACGACGCCCAGCGAGCCGCGGTCACGTTCGGGGACGGGCCGCTTCTCATCCTCGCTGGCGTGGGGACGGGCAAGACGACGGTGGTAACACGGCGGATCGCGTGGTTGATCGCCGAGAAGCGCGCCAAGCCGGCGGAGATCCTCGGGCTCACGTTCACCGAGCGGGCGGCAGCGGAGATGGAAGCGCGCGTCGATACCCTCGTCCCGTACGGCTACATCGAGGCGCAGATCGGCACGTTTCACTCGTTCTGCGATCGCCTCCTGCGGGAGAATGCGCTTTTGTTGGGGTTGTCCCCTGACTATCAGATCCTCACCGAGGCCGAACAGGTGATCTTCCTCAAGCGACATCTATTCGACCTCCCTCTCGAGCGATTCCGCCCGCTGGGAAACCCAGTGCGCCACCTACGCGCGATCCTGACCCTGTTTTCCCGTGCCAAGGACGAGGACGTATCCCCAGACGAATACCGCAGTTACGCTGAGGGATTGCGGGAACGGCTTGAAACTGCCGCCGATTTATCCGCTGAGGAACGGGCGCTGCTCGAGGCCGATGCGGTTGCGCAGGAAGAATTGGCAAAAACTTACGCCAAATATCAGGAACTCCTGGCGGAGAACGGGTTCGTCGACTTCGGGGATCTGATCACGCTTTCCCTCAAGCTTCTCCGTGAGAACCCCGACGTGCTGAAGCGCTATCAGGAGCGATTCCGCTACATACTGGTTGATGAATTCCAGGACACAAACTACGCTCAGTTTGAGCTGCTCAAGCTTCTGTCCGGCAATCGCAACATCACCGTGTGCGGGGACGACGACCAATCGATCTACAAGTTCCGTGGGGCAGCGATCAGCAACATCCTCAACTTTCAGGACGAGTACCCCGATGCCGAGCTCGTCGTCCTCACCGAGAACTACCGCTCTACGCAACAGATCCTCGACGCGGCCTATCGCCTGATTCAGAACAACAACCCCGATCGTCTCGAGGTGAAGAGCGGAATCGATAAACGCCTGCGTGCCGTCGCCGGGGAAGGGGCCCCGATCGTGCAACGTCACTTCGAGCGTCTCGACGAGGAGTGTGACTTCGTTGCCGAGACGATCGCCCGCCGTGCCCGGGACGAGGGACGGGCGTACTCGGAGTTTGCGATTCTCGTGCGCAGCAACGCTCAGGCCGATCCGTTTCTGCACGCGCTCAATCTGCTCCACATCCCGTGGCACTTCTCCGGCAGCCGCGGGCTGTACGACCGCGAGGAGATAAAGACGGTGATCGCGTTCCTGCGCGTTCTCACCGATCCGCACGACAATCTGTCCTATCACTTTCTCGCTTCGTCTGCGCTGTATCGCGTGCCGCCGGAGGACCTTGCGCTCGCGACAAGCTACGCGCGGCGGAAGAACAAATCGCTCTATGAGATATTCCGCGCCGTGAGCGAGGGTGCGAAGCTGTTTCCGGTTTCGGATCCCGGCCGGGCGGCGATGCGGCAATTGGCAGACGACGTGCGGGAGATGCTTGGGCTCGCTGCGCAGGCCCGTACCGGTGAGGTGCTGTACGAGTATCTGACGACGCGCACCGGGTATATCGAGAAACTGTCCAATTCGTCCGATCCGACGGATACACTCCGCGTGCAGAACCTCGCCAGCTTTTTCCGCATTATCGAGCGGTTCACGCGCGTGTCCAACTACGACCGCGTGCCGTGGTTCATCGATTATCTCGACGCCTTGATCGAGGCCGGTGACAACCCACCGGTGGGGGAGGCGGACTGGGACGAGGACGCGGTTAATGTTCTCACCATCCATCAGGCGAAGGGGCTTGAGTTTCCCGTTGTGTTCCTCGTCGGGCTCGTATCGGGCCGATTTCCGTCCGCCCATCGTCGCGATCCGATCCCGCTTCCCGACGCATTGGTGAAGGACATCCTGTCCACGGCCGACTTTCACCGTCAGGAGGAACGGCGGTTGTTCTACGTCGGGATGACACGCGCCAAGGAGGCACTCTACTTCACAAGCGCCCAGGACTACGGGGGCAAGCGGCCGCGCAAGCCGAGCCTGTTCGTGTCTGAGGCGCTTGATTTGCCGCCGCTGAAGCTGAAGACCACCAAGGGATCGCCGCTGTCCGCGATCACCCGCCACGGCAAGGGCAAGGCGGAAGCGCCGGTGCTCATGTCCCGGGGGGAGGAGATCATCGAGCTCAGTAACCAGAAGATCGACGATTACCTCACTTGCCCGATGAAGTACCGCTACATCCACATCCTCAGGGTGCCGATCCGCCAGCATCACACCGTGATCTACGGCTACGCCATCCATCAGGCAATAAAGCTGTACAACATGAACCGGCTCGCTGGACGGGAAACCCCACTTGACGACCTTAAGGACATGTTTCGTCGCTATTGGCAGGCGGAGGGGTTTTTGACACGGGCTCACGAGGAACTGCGGTTTCAAGAGGGGCTGAAAGCGCTGGAGGAGTTCTACGCCCATGCGAATGCAAACGGCGGTGCCCCGGCGTACGTGGAAAAGCGGTTCTCGTTTACCGAGGGCGGGGTGAAGATCGTGGGGGCGTTCGATCAGATTGACCTTCCCGACTTAAATCACCCCGAGGCTGGCGTGATCATCGACTACAAGACATCACAGATCACCGATTCCGACCAGGCGAACCGTCGCACCAAAGAGAGTCGCCAGCTCGCGATCTACGCCCTTGCCTACGAAAAGCTGTTCGGAACGCTGCCCGCTCGGGTCGAGCTGCGGTTCCTCACGCCACGACTGATCATTGGGAGGCACGCACCTGATGAAAAGATGATCGCCCGCGCCCGCGCCGATATCAAAGCGGCCGAGGCGGGCATCCGCGCCGAACGCTTTCCCGCGACCCCAAGCTACAACGCGTGTCTCTATTGCCCGTTCCGCCCGATCTGCCCGGGGAAGCAAGAGGATTGATCAGCGGCTAGGGCCTTTATACGGATAGGTATCAATCAGCTGGCCC
>CAZILO010000104.1:0-4313 GCA_964540085.1 uncultured Thermotogae bacterium | reverse complement strand
ATGTTCGTTCCTATTGGAGACTAAGATTGGTAAGTAGACTTGATTCCGTGTTAGAGTCCGGGCATATAGTGTACGAAGGAGGAAGACCTTGAGAAAAGAGGCCACCGTTATCATCTTCAGGAGCAAAACTCAATCTGCCGACATTGCTCAGCGAATAGTTCTCGTCTTCGAACTTCTCGGTTACACTGCCTTGATCAAGATACCAGTTGGCGGTAGGCTTTTCTGCCTGTACGGAAGGAGGAAGTTATGAAAATCATCGTCACCGGTGGAGCCGGCTTCATCGGGTCCCACATCGTTGATGCGTACATCGCGGCCGGGCACGAAGTCCTCGTGCTCGACGACATGTCCACTGGCCACGCCGAGAATCTAAATTCCCGCGCTAAATTCATGAAGGTCGACATCAGAGACGAGAATCGGGTGGAGCGGGCATTCGCCACTTTCCGTCCCGATATCGTCAACCACCACGCCGCCCAGATCGATATCCGCCGCTCGGTGGGTGATCCGGTGTTCGACGCCGCAGTCAATATCCTCGGGTCGATCACTCTGCTTCAGCAGGCGGTAAAGCACGATGTACATGGATTCATCTTCGCGTCGTCCGGCGGCGCAATCTACGGAGAAACACCGCAACCGGCACCGGAAAGCGCGCCCAAAGCGCCGATCAGTCCATACGGAGCCGCCAAAGCAGCGGTGGAGAACTACCTATTCGTGTTCAACAAGACGTTCGGGTTGCCGACGGTGGCGCTGCGGTACGGAAACGTGTACGGCCCGCGCCAAGATCCGAAGGGCGAGGCCGGAGTGGTGTCGATCTTTGCCGGGGCACTGCTGGCAGGAAAAACGCCAACGATCTTCGGAAGCGGCGATCAGGTGCGCGATTACGTGTACGTCGGCGATGTTGCCCACGCCAACGTCCTCGCGGTCAATTACCTCCTTTCCGATCATCCGACGCCGCGCACTCCGGATGAGCAGGCGTTCAACATCGGAAGCGGACGGTCGACATCAGTGAACGACCTCTACGCTGCTCTCACCGCAATCGTCGGTGATGACCGCCCGGCAATCCACGGCGACCCCCGTCCGGGCGAGTTGATGGAAAGCCGGCTTGATATCTCGCGCGCCCGTGCCACGCTCGGGTTCACGCCGCAAATGGAGTTCACCGCCGGCATGCGAAAGGTGGTGGAGTGGTTGCAGAACGCGTGACCGCCCTCGTCGTGTTTGGCACCCGTCCGGAGGCGATCAAACTCGCGCCGGTCATCTACGCATTGCGCGACCACCCTGGATTCACGCCGATCGTGTGCGTGAGCGGGCAGCACCGCGACCTGCTCGATCAGGCGCTCGCCCCGTTTTCCATCATTCCCGACTATGATCTTGATGTGATGGTGGATGATCAAGACCTGGTTTACGTCACGCGCGCGGTCCTCGCTCGGCTCACACCGGTGCTGGAGAAGAAACGCCCCGACGTGGTGATCGTGCAGGGCGATGCGCAGACAGCGTTTGTCGGTGCGCTCGCTGCCTACTATGCCAAGATCCCGGTGGCGCACGTTGAGGCTGGCCTGCGCACCGGAAATCCGTACGCCCCGTACCCCGAGGAGATGAACCGCCGCCTCATCGATCACATCGCGGCGTTCCTGTTTGCCCCCACAGAAACGGCGAAACAAGCCCTGCTGCGGGAAGGGATTCACGCTCAGGCAATCGCTGTCACGGGAAACACCGAGATCGACGCCCTGCGGTACGTGGAGCGTAATGTGCCGCCACCGGAGCAGTTCGCGTTTCCGGGAAAGATCGTCCTCGTCACCGCGCACCGCCGCGAGAGCTTCTCCGGTGGGTTGACGCAAATATGTGCCGGACTGCGCCGCATCGCCGCCGACAACGCCGACGTCACGATCGTGTACTCCGTCCATCCCAACCCGCGCGTTCAACAAATCGTGCGCGCCGAGCTCACCGGTCGTGACCGCATCGTCCTCATTGACCCGCCTGATTACGCATCGTTTGTTCACCTGATGCGGTCAGCCACCTTGATCCTCACCGACTCGGGCGGAATTCAGGAAGCAGGAGCGGCGCTACACGTGCCGGTACTGGTGCTGCGCGACGTCACCGAGCGAATGGAGGGCGTGCACACCGGCGCGGCACAGGTGGTGGGAACTGACCCCGATCGGATTGCAACCGCGGCAACACATCTCCTCCGCAGTCCCGACGCGCACGCACGGATGCAGGCGGCGAAGAACCCGTACGGGGACGGACACGCGGCGGCACGCATTGTACAATTCTTGGAAAGGAGTCTGCTATGACTGATTGCTACGCTGATCTTCATCTGCATACCACTGCTTCGGATGGGACACAGACGGTTTCCGAACTTGCCGCCCGCGCCCGTGGAATCGGACTGTCGATCATCGCGATCACCGACCACGACACGATTTCCCCCGATCTCACCGCTCCCACAACCACGATCGCCGGCATCGAGGTGATCACCGGCGTGGAGCTCAAGGTAATTTATGACGGAATCCACGGTGAGCTCCTCGGCTACTTTATCGATCCCCGGGCACCGGCGCTTGCCGAGCTGTTCGCGTTTATGCGCGCAGCGCGGGAATCGCGGATGGAAGCAATGGTCGCTCGCTGTCAAAAATACACCGGCTCCGACGTGCCTATTGCTGCGGTTCGCGCCCTCGCCAAAGGGAGCATCGGCCGTCCCCACCTGGCGCAGGTCCTCGTCGATCGTGGGGTAGTTGCCACCAAACGAGAGGCGTTTGATAAACTGCTTGGAAACGGAAAACCGTGTTACGTCGCGCTGGAGAAACCCGATTTCCGCGCCGCCGCCCGTGCGATTCACGCCGCCGGTGGAGTGACATCGATCCCGCATCCATGTTTGTTCAACGTTCCGGATTGGGACAGCTTTCTCGCCCGCGTGAAGCCGGAGGGAGTAGACGGGGTCGAGGTATTTTACGCATACGACAAACCGGAAGAGTTAACTGCCGCCCCGGAAGAAATCATGACGCTGGCGCGCAAGCACGGTTTTCTCCTCACCGGCGGATCGGACGATCACGGGCCGGGCTCGGTGCGCGAGGCGCTGGGGCGAATCAGAATTTCGTGTAAGTACGTGGAGCGGTTGCGCGCGTTTGTGCGGGCATGATCTTCGCCAACGTCATCCTCCCCGTGTTCCTCGTCGCCGGCGCCGGCTATGCCGTCGCCAAACTGACGCGGTTCGATCCCACCATTCTCACCAAGGTCGTGTTTTATCTCCTCACGCCGGCGTTGATCTTCCACGTGTTGTACACACAGTCGGTATCTGGCAGCGAACTGACGGACACAATTCTATTCGTGTTTTTGTTCCACGGGTTGCTGTTCGGGATCGGTCACCTCGGTGCGTCCGCGCTGCACGCCGACCGCGATACCCGCGCAGCGACCGTGCTCACCCTATCACTGAGCAATACGGGAAACTACGGGTTGCCAATTTTGTTGTTTGCACTTGGAGAAAAGGGGTTCGCCCTCGGGCTGCTGTATATCCTCGGGCACATGGCGTTTCAGATCACGTTCGGGGTGGGAACAGCGGCATGGGACAAGGGCAGCGGCTGGTGGCGTCTCCCCCTCAATTTGCTCAAGGTCCCGTGGATCTACGCGTTCGCGCTTGCCCTCATTCTCCGCGCCACTAGTACAACGCTGCCCATTCCGATTGACCGCCCGATTGAGCTGCTCTCCCAGGCGGCGATCCCGATGCAGCTATTGCTTCTCGGCGTGCAACTCGCGCAGGTACGGTTGCGCGGGGTCATCCGCGAGGCAATCCCGTTGTCCGCCGCCAAACTGATCCTCGCCCCGCTCATCGCGTGGGGGTTGACCGCTGTTTTGGGAATCCACGGGCTGCTGCGCGCGGTATTAATCATCGAAGGAAGCACTCCAAGCGCGGTGAATTCCCTCATCCTCGCGCTTCAGTACAATCGCCGCCCTGGGTTGGTATCATCCGTCGTTCTCCTGACAACCGTGGGGAACATCGCCACGATGGGAGTGCTGCTCACGCTACTTTCGTAAGGAGAACGGTTCCCGCGAATAAAAATCGCCGGGCAGGGATCGTCGTCCCCACCCGGCGCAATCGTCTCCGTTAGCCTACTTTACGGCGTTCGCCGCGTCGACCTCACCAAGGCCGTACCACGGATCACGCCCCGGTTTGCCGAGGTCATCGGCACTGCGGCGCAGAATGGTCTCCACCTGAGTGGGCGACGCACCGGGATGTGCCTGCAGGATCAACGCTGCCACTCCGGCAACGTGGGGGCTCGCCATGCTCGTCCCCGCCATCCATGCCCAGCCGTTGAGATAGGTGCTAAACACCA
>CAZILO010000103.1:0-4477 GCA_964540085.1 uncultured Thermotogae bacterium | reverse complement strand
CGAGCTCCTCAATCGCCATCGCGTAGATCTGCTCGTTGTGATCGGGATCCATCACGTTGATCCGACACACAAACGGGAATCCCTGCAAAAACCCCACGTTCTCCAGCATCTTCTCGAATCCGCGGTGGAGAAATCCAAGGTGGATGCGAATATCATCGATCGTCTCCCCGGTCAGGGTAACCGCAATGTTAAAGTTCCCGGAGACCCCGGCGTGCTGCGGTCCGAAAAACAGGCTCAGTTTATTGCTCATAATCGTAAGTCCTCTGTGAATACGCCTTGGTATCGAAGTCCTTGCGCATCGGCGGCAGGTCGTGCCAATCGTCGAGGTAGAGCGGCGCGAGGTCGGGATTGCCCGGGAAGTCGACCCCGAAGAGCTCGTGAATCTCCCGCTCGTACGGCTGCGCCGGCGTGTAAATCGGAATGATCGATTCCATCACCGGCGACTCCCGATCGATCCGTGTCTTCACCATCACGTGGATCCCGGTCTCATAGGAAGAAACGTGATACACGAGCTCAAACTCGCCGTCCTCAATCCAGTCGACGCACGAGATCAGGGTGAGTTGGTGGTAGCCCGCCTGCTCCTTCAACCACAGCAGCACCGTCGGGATCAGATCCCGCGTCGTCGCCACGATCACCCGCTGCGTTCGCTGCACCCGGGCGTCCAGTTCGGGAAACCGGGACCGCAGTCGTTCGACAAGTTCCCGTTCGGCCATCACATCAACCACTCCACCTGCTTGAGTTCTTCCAGGAATTCCTTCCCCAACGTTCGCTCCTGATTCTTGCGGTAATAATCGTGGTTCTTCATGTACCGTTCGTATCCATCCGCAGTCCCGTTCTCGATATCTTCCATCAGCTTGTTGTACCCCATCAAAATCGCCTCCGGCCGCGGCATGCACCCCGCGATCCACACGTCGACCGGCAGGTACCATTCGAGGTGATTGATCGTGTTATACGACGTGTAATACAGCCCACCGTCGATCGGGCACGACCCGAACGATACCACGTACCGTGGGGTGAGCATCTGCTCGTAGGTGCGAATGACATACTTCAGCGTCTTTGTCGTGAGGTAGCCCGTGATCATAACCACGTTCGCCTGGCGTGGGCTTGCCATCGGCCCCATCCCAAACCGGCTTGCGTCGTACGGAGCAAGCATCATCGGCGGCATCTCAATTGACCCGCAGCCAGTGCAAAAGTGGATCGGCCACAGCGAGTACTTCTGCCCCCATTTGTACGGGTGGGCAAGCCACATCTTCGCGCGTTTGTGTTCCCGCATTGCTATCCTCCCCTCGTTACCATCGCCAAGATCAGGCCCCCAAGGGCAAACCACGTTGGCCAGCGCCAGCAGTAGCGCAGCGCCTGCTCAACCCGGAACCGGGGATAGACCGCGTTCACTAGTACCCCGAACAGGAAGATGCCCGTCATCTTGAGGATGAAGATGCCAAGATTGGTCGCCCCGCCGAAGAACAGATCGACGAACAGCGCCAGCACGACCGCGGCGTGGAGCGAGTGCTCGATCACCATCAACGCCAGGTACTTCCCGCCAAGTTCGACCATCCCTCCGGACGCCACTTCCTGCGGCGCGGTCGCTAAATCGAACGGCCGCACCCCCTGCATCGCCGGCATGATCAGGATCGCTGCCACTGCCGACAGCGGAAACCGTAACACTCCGAGCATTCCCCCTGTCCGCTGGACAGTGACGAGATCGACCAGAGACGTGGTGTGGTAGTATGTCATCATCGCCAGCAGAATCAACAAGAACGGGATTTCGTATCCAAGCCCGAGCATCAGCTTGCGCGACATTCCCATCGATGCGTTCGGGTTTTCCGACGCTCCGGCAGCAAGTCCCACCCCAAGGGACGAGAAGATCATAAGGTACAAGATCACAAACAGGTCGCCCGATCCGGACAACGGGTGGATCCCGCCCATCGGAATCAGGAGGAGAGTAACGCTTGACGCGGCAATCGCAATCAACAGCCCCCAGTTGAATATCTCCCCATGAGTGACGTTCGACTTTAACGACACGAGCTTCACCAGGTCGATCACCGGCTGGTAAATCGGCGGCCCGTAGCGACGGTCGATCCGCGCCGTCACCTTGAGCGAGATCCCGGTAAACACGACCGCCACCAGCAGAATCATCACAATCGGCATGCTTATCATCCACGCAATTTGCAGTCCTATCGTCATGGCCTCCACCCCAACAGATTCATCGTCACGAACACCCCGAGCAGGATCACGATCCACAGCGCGTAGGTATTGACGTTCCCCGAATACACCTTGCGAACACCGTTGAAGAACGCGCTCGCCTGCCGCCCCACCCAGTTGTAGAACACAGTCGCCCAGTCAGTGAGATACGGCCGTATGATCCGCTCCGCCGGGTCGTAGAAGTGCTCGGTGTAGTGGTATCCCGCCACCGGGGTCGGAGCACCGGCGGTGTACGTGTCCTGGGGCCCGGCCCGGCGCGCCCGCGCCGTCGGCGAGAAAATCGCGTACATCGCAAATGCAGTGGCAAGGATCCCCCCGAAGATATTAAGCATATTTAGCTCTCCCACTGCCGCGGGAACACCAAACAGAGTGCTCTGCAGCGGAGTAATCGAAAAGAAACTCTCAACTAACGCGACCGCTCGCAGCGGGATTCCCGGGAAGATACCGAACAATAGAATTAACCCGCCGAGGATGAGCATGGGAATCTGCATCAGCAGCGGCGCCCGTTGCACATTTTTGTACTCAGAGGGAAGCTGCCCGAGAAAGATGTGATGCAGGAACTTAAACACAGATAGAATAGTGCCCCACGTTCCGATCAGGGCAGCGAACGCCAGGAACGGGTGGCTACCAATGATTAACGCCTTGTAGATCAGCCACTTAGAGACAAACCCATTGGTTAGTGGTATGCCAATCAAGCCACTGATCCCCAGTAATCCCCCGATAAACGTCACCGGCATCCTCTTTGCCAGTCCTCCCAAACGGGTAAGGTCAGTCACTCCACCGGTGCGGTACTGCACAGCGCCCACAACGAAAAACAGCAATACAATGTAGATTGCGTGGTTGATGGTATGGAAAATTCCTCCTGCGACTCCCAAGCTTGAGCCAAGCGCAATTCCCAGGATCATGTACCCACCTTGACCGATCCCATGCCAGGCGAGAAGCTTTTTCGCATCATGCTGCAGTAACGCGATAAACGTTGGAATGACAATCGATATCGCCCCGAACCAGGCAAGGACGATACTAAAGCTCACGCCGTGATAGTCAAACCGTTGTAGCATTCCCGACCCAATGAGTACGTACATCGCGAGCAAGAACCCGTACACCCCCATCCGGGTGAGCATTCCCGACAATACCGCGGAAAACGGGGTAACGGATTCGGCGTACGCGTCAGGGAGCCACGTGTGGAGCGGCAACACCGCGTTTTTAATCCCGAACGCCAGGCTGAACATCATGAGCACGAAGATCGCATATCCTACCGATGCTCCGGACAGCGCCCCGGCGAGTTGCGCGATATCAACCGTCCCGTACGTCACGTACAGGCTGACAATCGCGATCAGCATCGCCGCCGACCCTCCGATCGAAAACAGGATGTACCGCAGTCCGGCGGTGAGGGCGGTGCCGCCGCGCAGGCTGATCGACATGAACGTGGCGACGCTCATGATTTCCCACAGGATGTAGAACGTCACCAGATCGCCGCTCAACACGACTCCGATCATCCCCGCATTCACAAGCAACAGCAGGAAGTAGTAGAAATTGGGGCGGGTGCGCACGTACGCCAGCGAATAGATCACTCCCAGCAACCCGATCGCGGCGACCGCCACCCCGAACAGCCACGACAGCGGGGTGAGGCGCAGCGTCAAATTAACGCCCAAGAACGGGAGATGGGCGTACGTTACGGCGAGCGTGCGGCCGTACAGCGTCGACAACGCGACAAGTGGATAGAGCAACGTCAGCACCGCGAGCGTCCCCCGCACCCGCGGCCGGTTCCACCCGAGCGTCACCACCGCAAACGGGGCGATCAACCCAATGATTACGATCAGTTCAAGCATCATCTCACAACGCCCCCAATACCGACTTAATGTACACCGATCGGTCCACGAGCCCGTTCGCCGCCGCCTGCAGCAACCCAGTTACCATATGGGGATACACCCCGATGGCGATGATCAGCGCCGCGAGCACGGTGATCGGGATCAACGCGGACAATGGCAGCTCTTCCACCGCGCCCGTCTCCGCCTCGGCGAAGAACATCACCTGGAGCAGGCGCAGGAAGTAGCCGACCTCGATCACGGTGGCAACGAGGACGAGCACCACTAACCCGGTGTAGGTGGCGCTGTGCAACGCCAATCCCGCCCGGATCACGGAGAACTTGCTCATGAACCCGGCGAACGGCGGCACCCCGACGAGCGACAGGACCGCGACCGCGATCGTCGCTCCCGTGATCGGCATCTTCCGTCCCAATCCGGCAAACGCGGAGATCCGCTTTGATCCAACCCGA
>CAZILO010000102.1:0-4485 GCA_964540085.1 uncultured Thermotogae bacterium | reverse complement strand
GCAAGCCGGGGTACTGGGCGACGTTGCAGTACGACTACCACTGGCGAGTGGCGATTATCCCGCGGCTGACAACGGTGGCGGGATTTGAGTGGGGGACCGGGCTGTACATCAACCCGATGCCGCCCGAGGACGCGGCCCGCTACCTGCGCGAGGTAGAGGTTCCGGACGAGTAAACGCGCGCTCGAGCCGGCGCAGCGCCCGCAGCTCTTCCGAATTTCCCAGCTTGGCACGCCGGATCGCCCGGGAGATGACGGCGATCGAGCGATCGTACACGTCGCGGTCGACCGGATACGGCGTCCCGTCCTTACCGCCGTGGGCAAAGCTGAACCGGGCGGGATCGGTAAAGCTCGGGGCGGTGCCGTACACGAGCTCAGCGATCAGTGACAACGCCCGAATTGTCTTCGCGCCCACGCCCGGGGTGGTGAGCAACTCTTCGAACCCGGCCGGTTGGGCCGCGTACGATTTGAGAAAAATGCGATGCAGTCGAGCTGGGTCGATGTCGGCGAGCATCACCGCGTGCCGGCGGGGAAGCGCGATCCGCTTCAGTCGCGCAAGCTCGGTCACGATCCTGTCCGGCGGTTCCCGTGCGACCTCCGCGCTCGCGGCCCGGGCAGCAGCGCTGTCCCGCGCCACCAGGTTGAGGCTCGGAGCGCGAGCATCGCAGCACACCGCGGCGTGGGGCTCGCACACAAAATCGGATACCTGGTCCGACAGCCAGTGATACCGGCGCGCCATCCGCGTCGCCGCATTCATCCCCTGCTGCACTACTGCCCAATTACCGTCCCGGTCGAAGAAAAACGCGTGATGATAGATCGCGTAACCGTCCTGCACCGCGGCGGAATCGACCTTGGCCGCCGTGCGACTCGCGTAGATCAGCGGATCAGCGTCGATCCCGGTCCGATCGCCCCAGGTTGCCAATTCGACCGGCGTCTTGCGCGACGTCGCTCCCTTGCCGCCGGCAGCAAACAGACCGAGAGATTCCTCCTCGCCCTTGATCCCCTCCTTGATCGCGCCGCACGTAGTGGTGGTGAGACCGCTCGAGTGCCAATCGAACCCGAGCACGCATCCGAGGGCCTGAAACCAATACGGGTCAGACAATCGCCCCAGGAACCCGGCCGTCCCGTACTCAAGCACCACCGCCTCGGCGATCTTCCCGGCGAGAACGCGCATGCGGGTGAACAGCCACCGTGGGGCTTTCCCGTAGTGAAGTGGCGAATCAGCGGTACCGGTCTTCATGCACCAACTATACCCCGTCAGCGTGATCGGGGGAAGCGGCACGGCGGGTACCAAAGAGGACGAGGATAAATCCCAAGGCAGCGATCACGGACATCGCAATGAACATTCCGGTGAATCCCGTTGCCGCCGCGATCGCCCCGGCCACCACCGGCCCAATCACCCCGCCCAGACCGCGGCTGGAGTCAAACAGTCCCAGCATTGCCCCTTGGTTTTCCATCGGGATGCGGTCACCGATATACGCGGTCGACCCGGTATAGAGCGAGCTGAACGAGATTCCCAATGCGAGATAACCGCATGCCATCACTGCCGCGCTGTGGGCGGCAGCGAACACGAGCGGAACAATGGCGGATAACCCGAATCCGAGACAAAACACGGCCCGCCGGCCCACCCGATCGGCAAGGCGACCGAACGCCAGCATCCCCAGGATGGACACGGTCGGACCGACCGCGTTTACCGTTCCCATCGCTCCCGCCGGGATCCCCAACGATGCCATGTACACGAAGATCAACGACGCACTGCCGGTCGTCCCCATCTGCCGCAGGATACCGCCGATGTACAGACCTCCCAGCCTGTTGTGCTTGATCAGCCGCACCCGCGGCGAGTGCACGTGGTTCGTACCCCGGGCCACCGGTACCAGCGGTATCAGCAGAATTGCAATGAGAGGCAGACCAGCGAGAGCGATGAACCCGTACCGAAATCCGACCGCGGCGAGCAGGAACCCAGCGAAGATCGAGCCCAGCGCCGACCCAAGCGACTGCGACGACGTGAGGTACGACAGGTTGCGGGCGCGGCGGGCGGTGGTACTGTGAGTTGAGATTATTGACAGTGTTATCGGTGTGACACCGGTCACCATTACAACGCGGAAAAACGCAACCGCAAGCACGCCAACAACCGGTAGCAGGATCCCCAATGAACCAGTCGTTACCGCCCCTGCCACGAGGATGATCCCAATCAACAACCGCTTGGAATACCGATCCGCGAGCGACCCCCACACCCCCGGTCCGATGAGCATTCCCATCCACATAAAGCTGGTGAGCAAGCTGATCGCCACCGGAGACGAAGTGAGATGCCGCAGGTACAGTTGCGCGAGCATCATGCTCCCGCCGGCGGCCGAGGAAAGGACGGCGATCCCGACAAGCGGCAGAATCCACCGGGGAGTCCCGCCTGATCCGACCACCGCGGATGCCGTGGCCATCGGCGCGTTACCGTCTGAATCGTCCATCGCGATCACAGTTGGCGAGTCTAACACCGTCTATTATCAATGTCACGCAGCAAAGTTGTCTGTCTCGAGGTTGACGGCTATCATGCGGGAACTACGATGACTACGGCATTGATCTTCGATATCAAGCGGTTCGCGGTCCACGACGGGCCCGGGATCCGCACCACCGTGTTCTTCAAGGGCTGTCCGCTTTCCTGCCCATGGTGCCACAATCCCGAGGGGCAGAAATTCGCTCCCGAGGTGCTCCTCCGGGAATCTCGGTGCATCGAGTGCGGAAACTGCCTCCCGGATTGTCCGCAGGATGCCATTACGTTTGCCAGCGGAGTGATCGAACTCGACCGGAGCAAGTGCGATGCGTGCGGGAAGTGCGCCGAGATCTGTCCGACCGGAGCGTTGAAGACAATCGGGCGAGAAGTAACAGTGGAGGAGCTTATTGCCGCGATCACGCGCGACCGTCCGTTCTTCCGGGAATCGGGCGGCGGGGTCACGTTCTCCGGTGGCGAACCGCTCGGGCAGCCAGAGTTTCTGATCGCGCTTCTGGACGCGTGTCGGGAGCAAGGAATTCACACCACGGTCGACACCTCCGGGTACGCCGCCGCGGAGGTGATCGGGGCGGTCGCCGCGCGCGCGAACCTCTTCCTCTACGACCTGAAGCTGATCGACGCTACCGCTCATCGCCGCTACACCGGGGTTTCAAACGCCCCGATCCTTGCGAACCTGCACCTCCTGGCGGAGCGGGGCGCAAATGTCATCGTCCGCGTCCCGGTGATCCCCGCGATCACGGATACGAAATACAACATGGACGGAATCGCGCGGTTCGTCGCCGCGCTTCCGCGCCCCTACCCGATCGATCTTCTCCCCTATCATCGCGCCGGGAGCGACAAATACACGCGCCTCGGGATTCCATACCAGCTTGCGGATACCCCGATCCCATCCCGCACCCGGATGGAGGAGATTGCAGAAATGTTTCTGCAGCATAAACTCACGGTAATGATCGGAGGTGTGCGGTATGGCGATGACTGAGCGGGTTAAGCTGCTGCGGGCCGAGTCACTGGCGGCAGTTCCGGAGATCTCCCCGGAGCGGGCGCTGCTGATCACCGCGTTCCACCGGAACGACCGGGGCGGAAACTCGGTCCCGGTGACCCGCGCCGTGGCGTTTAAGCACCTCCTCGCCCACAAGGAGATTTACATTGGGGACGGGGAGCTGATCGTGGGGGAGAAAGGGCCAGGTCCGAAGCAGGTCCCCACCTATCCCGAGCTCTGTTGCCATTCCCTCCGCGACCTGGAGATCCTCAACTCGCGCGACAAGGTGTCGTTCCGGGTGTCAGAGGAAACGCGGCAGATCTACGAACAGGAGATCATCCCGTTCTGGCAAGGAAGATCGATGCGGGAGCGGCTGTTTGCGGCGATGACCCCGGAGTGGCACGCCGCATTCGAAGCCGGGGTGTTCACCGAGTTCATGGAGCAGCGCGCTCCCGGCCACACCGTGCTCGACGACAAGATCTACCATCAGGGGATGCTCGATTTCATCCGCCGGATCGACGCCCGGATCACCGAGTTAGACTACTTCAACGATCCCCACGCCTACGACAAATACGAGGAGCTCACCGCGATGCGGATCGCCGCCGAGGCGCTGATCACTTATGCCCGCCGCCACGCCGAAAAAGCCCGTGCCTTGGCGGAGGAGGAGTCCGATCCAGCCCGGCGGGCTGAGCTTGCGCGGATCGCCGCGGTGTGCGACTGGGTCCCGGCGCACGCCCCGCGCGACTTTTGGGAAGCGATCCAGTACTACTGGTTCGTCCACCTCGGGGTGACGCTCGAGCTGAACACCTGGGACGCGTTCAGCCCGGGCAGGCTCGACCAGCACCTGTTCCCGTTCTACGAACAGGGTCTACGAGACGGGTCCCTCACCCGCGACCGGGCCGAAGAACTGCTTCAGTGCCTGTGGATCAAGTTCCACAACCAGCCGGCCCCACCCAAGGTCGGGGTGACGGCGGAGGAGAGCGCAACCTACACCGACTTCGTCACCG
>CAZILO010000101.1:0-4509 GCA_964540085.1 uncultured Thermotogae bacterium | reverse complement strand
ATATGTTTTGTGGACGATCCGATGCCCGTTTTACAGGAGTGCCACCGTGTCCTGCACCCGGGTGGCGAACTGATTGTCGGCCTCGTTCCCCGAGAAAGTCCGTGGGGGAAGAAATACACCGCGGTAGGACGACATGGGCACCCGTTCTACGCGCACGCTCGGTTTTACACCGTCTCTCAGGTCGAATCCATGCTGAACAAAGCAGGATTCACTCACGAAGGTTGTCGTTCCACCCTGTTCCAGCCGCCTGACCACGTGGCGCACCCCGAGCCGCCGCGATCCGAGTGCAACGGCACCGCCGGATTTGTCGTGTTTCGTGCCCGCGCTTAAAGCACACGAGTAGTATACCTGTGTCTTGAATTTCTCTCGTCCCCCGGTATAATTGCAACTGATAATCGTTTGCAATAAGGTGGGATTATGGCGACATTAGAGGTAGAACAGTTCCTCCGTGCGTCTGGAAAGCGGGTGACGGCTGAACGGCGGCTTATTCTACGCATAATCGAGGATAATCCCCATCTCGACGCGAATGAGATTTATCAGCTTGCCCGCCGGGAGAATCCAAAAATTAGCCTGTCCACGATTTACCGCACGATGACGATGCTCAGGCAGTTGGGACTCGTGGAGGCCACCGATTTAGGCGAGGATCATTATCATTATGAGGTCCATCTGCAAGAACATTACCACCTCATCTGTCTTGGATGCGGAAAACTCATCGAAATTCCTCCCTCTGATGCAATCAAACAATTAGGCGAAGAGCGAGGATTTGAAGTAGTTGGGGTTAAGCTCGAGATCTTTGGCTACTGCGAAGAATGTCAGCGGCAACGATTGTCTTCCCGTAACCAGGCACAGCCGGCCACCGCAAGGGCGCGCAAAGTAAGCACGGCTGATAAGATCGTGGATTTACGCGGCGTCCCCCTTCTGCAGCATCCCAGTGTTGTCGCGCGGGCGGCAGAGCGCTCCGCCCGGGGAGACATCATTGAGATCATCTGCGATGATCCCGGGCGGCTGGATGTCGCGCCGCGGATGCTCGAACGGATCGGGGGGCTGAAGCTTCTCACTACATGGAAGGAGGGCAAGGTGTGTCATGCTCAGGCGGAGAAACTTTAGCAAATAAACGTGGGTGCGCCTCTTCGGTGGAACGGAAATGGCCTGTGATTACTGATGGCTACGAGTTGATGATCGCTTGGATTATGGCCACGTTGATTTACCGGGGTAAGGGCATTTTGTCTAACGCCAAACTGTAAATCTAAACCCGAATTGGGAATATCCGTGCACGGGATGTATGATAATTCCCATTCGGGTTTATGCTGAGAGGAACTCATGATTAGGATCGCGCTTGTTGGACAACCGAACTGTGGGAAGAGCACGATATTTAACCACCTCGTCGGATACAAGGCGAATACATCCAACCTGCCTGGCACCACGGTGGAGTATCTGAAGAGTGAAACGCTGATTAACGGGAAACGCGCCGAAGTTATCGACCTCCCTGGGACGTACTCGCTGTCCCCGGTTGATCAAGCGGAAACGGAGACGCGCAACTTCCTACGGTCAGGCAAGGTGGATGCGGTGTTGAACGTGGCCGACGCTTCACTCCTGTCCCGTAGCCTGGAGCTGACACTGCAACTGCTGGAGATGGGGATTCCGCTTGTCGTGTGCTTGAACATGCTTGATGAAGCAAAGCGCAAGGGTATCACGATTGACCCCGACAAACTTTCCGCCGAGCTCGGCGTTCCGGTGGTGCCCACCATTGCTGTGCGTGGTATCGGGGTAAAGCAAGTGGCATCGCAAACGATTAAGGCGGCGACAAGTAAGGTTCCACCGCCGTCGCCGGTGTACAGTGCGGACGTGGAGGCGGTAATCGGAGAACTGGCGGCCAAGCTCACGGGGGGAATGGCACGGCGGTTTGATCTCCCGCCACGGCTGTTGGCAATCAAGCTTCTTGACGGGGATCCCGATTGTCTGGACCGGGTAAAGCAGGAGTCATTCGGGCTCTATCGTGAAGCGAACCGGCTGCGTGACAAGCTCGGAAAGCTGCGGGGGCGACGTGGGGAGGAGGTGCTGTCTGCGGAGCGTCACAGCAAAGCGATGGAGATCTACGAGCACGTGGCAACGGTCGGTCGCCCCACGATCGGGATTCGCGACCGCCTGGACGCATTGCTCATGCACAAGGTATGGGGATACCTGTTTCTTGGGGCGATCATGTACGGCCTGTTCTTCGTCGTATTTAAGGTCGGCTCGTTGATCGAGGGTCCGATGATGGTGTGGTTTGATCAGGCAATTGCAGCGTTGGGCACCGTGATGCCGACAAACAGCATTTGGTTCGCCATTATGAGCGGGTTGATTCAAGGAGTGGCCGGTGCACTTGGTTTCGTTCTCCCGTATTTGATCCCGTTTTGGCTCGGGCTTGCCCTGTTGGAAGATATCGGTTATCTGCCGCGCGTTGGATACCTGATGGACGTGTTTATGCATCGCATCGGACTACACGGCAAATCGGTGATCCCGTTTATCCTCGGGTACGGATGCAGTGTTCCCGCGGTTCTCGCTACGCGCATCCTTGATTCTCCGCGCGATCGATTTGTCACTGCTGTTTTGGCGGTAATGGTGCCGTGTGCGGCGCGCACCACCGTGATTCTCGGGTTGGTGGGGTATTTTCTCGGTCCGACGATCGCGTTTGCGTTGTACGTGGTGAACTTGTTTGTCGTCGCGATCGCGGGAAAGATTATGACCAAGGTGTTTCCGCGCGTCACTCCGGGATTAATTTTGGAAATCCCGACGTACAAGGTCCCGTCGTTGCGTGTGATCACGTCTAAAGTTTGGATTCAAGCGCGCGAGTTCATTGTGATCGCGTGGCCGCTCCTTATCGGAGGGAGCATTGTCCTTAGTCTGTTTGAGTATGGGCATATTAATTATTATCTCAACCTCGGGCTCCTTCCGATTACGTGGGCGCTTGGCCTGCCGATGAGTTTAGGAGTAACCCTGATATTCGGAATCTTCCGCAAGGAACTTACGCTGATCATGCTGTTTCAGGCGTTGGGGACAACGAGCGTGGCGAGCGTCCTATCCGCCGGCCAGATGATTACGTTTACCCTGTTCGTCATGTTTTACATCCCGTGTGTGGCTACGATTATCATGCTGTGGCATGAATTCGGCATGCGAAAGACGGCGTTAGTGCTGGGGTTCACCACGGGAACTGCGCTGCTGGTGGGGGTTATCGCCCGTGGAATTGCGAGTATAATCCATTAATTTCGTGTTACAGGAGGTAACAAAATGGGTGAAATGAGGCAGGCAGTGCAGGATGTAAAGCGGGCGTTGGGGCAATTAACCCACGCGGCGCCGGAAGAGATGCAGGGGTTTTCCCAGTTCATGGATGCGGTGTTACAACCGGGAGCGCTCGACGTCAAGACGAAGGAATTAATTGCGCTTGCTACTGCACTTACCGCCCGTTGCAAGTACTGCATCGGGATCCACACTGAGGAAGTGTTCAAGGCGGGGGCCACCGAGAAGGAGTTATGGGAAATGGCGACCGTTGCGGTCATGATGGGCGGCGGCCCGGCGTTGACCCACGTTGCTGAGTTAAGCAAAGCAATCGAGGAATTTAAGTCCAGTTCTTGAAACTCGCGCGTGAGGTATTGAACCGGAGGTGAAGGATGCACGTGCTCACGATCCTATACGACCACACGTTGTTGGTGCTGCGCAATGCGGTTACAATCACGATTTTCGTATTTTCGATGATGGTGTTCGTCGATTGGCTGAACGTGCGGTCGCGCGGCGGAATGACGGCAGCGCTGCGCGGACGGCGGTGGCGGGAGTACGTACTTGCTTCATTTCTCGGTGCAACCCCGGGGTGCCTGGGGGCATTTATGAACGTGTCCTTGTACGTGCACGGGCTGATCAGCTTCGGGGCGATTGTCGGCGGGATGATCGCCACCTCCGGCGACGAATCGTACGTGATGTTGTCGCTATTCCCCCGCACGGCACTCATTCTGTTCGGGGGGCTGTTCATCGCGGGGATCGTGTTCGGGGCGATCTCGGATTGGATTGCCGCCCGGCTGCGGATTACCCCGTGTCGGGAATGCCGATTGCAACAGGTTCATCCGGGGGAGTTGGAGACGTTTCATCTGAGCCACGTGCGCCGTAATCTCCTCCATCCAAGTGGACCGCGAGTGATTTTTCTCAGCGTGTTACTTGCGTTTCTCATCGTCGCCGTTCTCGGAGTAGTGGGCCCAGCAGCGTGGAACTGGATGCGGGTGACCCTGGTCGTTCTCCTATCCCTGGGCATACTCCTCGCCCTGTCCGGATCGGAACATTATTTGCGTGTTCACCTCATCGGTCATATCCTGAAAAAGCACACGGTACGCGTATTTCTGTGGACATTTGGCGCGCTTATCGTCATGTCGTTTCTGCCGTCTCCGGAGGTGGTGCGGGCGTTCATCCAGGGGCATATCTGGATGATTTTCCTGTTCGCCGGGCTTATTGGAATCGTTCCAGAGTCCGGACCACACATGATCT
>CAZILO010000100.1:0-4549 GCA_964540085.1 uncultured Thermotogae bacterium | reverse complement strand
GGCGGAAATCGTGGCCGAGGAAGGACCTCGGCTCGTGCACCAACTCCTGATCGAACAGGCACATGTCCCGTTCGACCGCACCCCCGACGGTACGCTTGATTACACACGCGAGGGCGCACATTCTAAACCGCGGATCCTCCACGTCGGTGATCACACCGGCAAAGCGATTGCAACGGCACTGCTCGCGCTTCTTGCTGACCGTCCGAACGTGCGCCTGATAACGAGGTCCACCGCGGTGGACCTTATCACTTTTCCCCATCACGCCCTCGATCCGCTCACTGTATACCAGCCCGTTACCTGTCACGGGGCATACGTGTTGGATCAGGAAACCGGGGTAGTTAATCGGTACCTTGCCGGCGTAACCGTGCTCGCTACCGGTGGGTTGGGGCGAATCTACCGCTACACGACCAATCCACCCGGTGCCCGTGGGGATGGACTGGCAATGGCGCACCGCGCCGGCGCCCGCGTGATTAACGCCGAATACATTCAATTTCATCCCACTTCGCTTGCCACCCCTAACGGCGATAATTTCCTTATCTCGGAAGCGGTGCGTGGGGAGGGTGGCGCGTTGTACACGCCCGATGGGCGCCGGTTCATGAAGGAAATCGCGCCCGAATGGGGTGACCTGGCACCGCGGGACGTGGTGGCACGCGCCATTCATCGTGAGATGACCGTAAACGGGTATCCATACGTTCTTCTTGATGTCTCCGGGGTGAAAAATTTCTCCGCCCGATTTCCAACCATTTACTCGCGCTGCCGCCAAGTGGGGATAGATCCGGAAAATGAGCCGATCCCGGTTGTGCCGGCGGCGCACTACTCCTGCGGCGGCGTGTGGACGGACGCGTGGGCGCGGACAACAATCCGCAATCTGTATGCCGTGGGCGAAGTTGCCTGCACCGGACTCCACGGCGCCAACCGGCTGGCAAGCACGTCTCTGCTGGAAGGGCTCGTATTCGGCGACCGCGCCGCCCGTCACATCAGAGAGAACCCAGTGGCACCCGTGCGGGAGAATAAGGTACCACCGTGGCAGGGCGCTCCGGAGGGAACTCCGGCTGATCCCGCCCTTATCCATCGTGATTGGCGCTCGATCCAGTACACGATGTGGTATTACGTCGGTCTGTCCCGTGACGCCCACCGGCTGGCACGCGCTATCCGCGATCTGCGTCATCTGTGGGAGGATATCGTTGAGTTTTACCGACAGGCGCGGCTGGATGATGCCCTGCTCGGCCTGCGCAACGGCGTACAGGCGGCACTGATTGTCGCTGAAGCCGCGTGGCACAACCGCACCAGCCGTGGCGCCCACTATCGCGAGGACAGTCCACCGGCCGCACGAAATCAACCCCGTTCCTAACGGGCAACGCGGTCACTCGTTGTGCGGAATTTCGATTGTGCTCCCGCCGATGAACTCGCGCACCACTGCGTCGCCCGGGATAAGCGCCAGATCGCTCACCTGGTCCATCGTCAACCCCGCAACCGCATCGAGAAGTTTTGTGACCCGGGTGTAGCGAATGCGGGCGTCGAGGAATGACGCGTACTGATCGAGATCACTCTTCCGGGGCCAGATGCTGTTTTCCCCGGTGAAAAACGGCTTCAGCACCGGCAGATCAAACGGCATTCCACCATTGATCACGGCATCGGCCAGTCCCTTGAGGGGAATGATCGAGAATAGCTCTCCCTCACGCACGTAGTGCCAGTGGAGCAGGGTTGACAGCGGCGGATGGTTGCGGTGCACGTTGTCACGCAAGCTACGGCGAAGCAACCGGACGTCTTCAAATCGGGTCAAGCGCTCGCCGGACCATTCGATGTCAAGCAACGGCTTCATCACGTCGCTCTCGTACAGGGGGTTCATCGCCTCGATATACAGCCGGAACATCATGCGGGGATCGATCCCCTCGGTCATCGGCGGATAGAACCCATGCAACGAGTCAAGGAGGAGGATCTGATCGGGGTCACACCGCACCGGCTTCGTTCCCACGCGCCGCCCTTCCTTGAAGCTGTAGACGGGCTTATCGATTTGCTCACCGGCAAGCAGGGCACGCAGGTGCGTGTTGAGCAATTGGATGTCGAGCGCTTCCGGGGTTTCGTAATTGCGGTCGTTGATCCAGTCGGTTGGATGCTCGATCAATGGCCAGAAGTAATCGTCGAGATTGAGCATGAGAAACCGTAGGCCCTCGCGACGGAGGCGCTGCGTCAGCTTCACTGTGGTCGTCGTTTTTCCCGACGACGATGGCCCGCTCACCCAGATCATCTTGATCTCGTCCCCCGCCTCAATGCGGGCGATAACCCGAGCAGCAGCGGCATCAAGTGCCGACTCGTACGCGTCAAGGGCGTCATCAATCAGCTCTTTGATGCGTCCGCTGTTCACAATCTCGTTCAGCCCCTCGATCGTGTCGCACCCATGGGCGCGGTTCCATTCGATGAGCGGGTTCATATGTGCCGGAGGATAGCCGTTGCGCACGAACTGATCCTCCGTGATCGCGCCTTGCCGCACCCAGTGGTGCCCCCAGCGGAAGCACGTGTAGGCATCGGCGGTGCGGGTGAACCCGGTACTGCGCAGGACGTGGAGGACAACATCCTGGATTTCCTCCACCGTGGGGGGAAAGTTCGCCACTAAGTGATGTGGGTTTCCGTTCAGCACGACGACAACAAGATCGGACAGAAACCGGGCGATGCCGGCATCGTCATGTCCGGCAGCGAATATGCGGTCATTGATACCATCGAGGTAATCCTGTTCGAATCCCCCGATCGAGTCCGCCGCACGCGCGATCGCATGGACAATTCTCTCCTGATCAAACTTAACCAGCGCATGATTGCGCTTCTTTACCTTCCCAATTTCGTTCAATACGGCCATAGTGGAACGATTATAACACACCGCCCAGATGCAGTGGCGATCAGCAGCGCGTGTAATTTCTATAATGCGCCGGTTGCGGAATTTCCCGTAAGGATCTAAAATTCCCGTAGCAATTCGCAAGCCAAAAATTACACCTTAGGAGGCAGGATGATCGTTGGGGTCCCGAAAGAGGTCTTTCCAAACGAGCGTAGTGTCGCCGTTGTTCCCGGGGTGGTTCCGTCCCTCATTAATGCAGGATTAACCGTCCTCGTCGAGAAAGGAGCCGGAGCACAGGCCGGGTTCACGGATGAAGAATACACAGCAAAGGACGCCCGCATCGTGGACAGCCGCGATGAGCTGTTCTCACAAGCAGACATACTTCTCACCATGCACGGGCCGGGGCGTCATTCCGACGCCGGTGCCGCGGATATCGAACGGTTGCGGTCCGGACAGATGGTTATCGGTTTTCTCGATCCCTTGGGCACACCCCAGGGAATCCAGGAACTGGCCAGCCGTGGCGTGACCGCATTTTCCATGGAACTCATCCCGCGCATTACCCGCGCCCAGGCGATGGATGCTCTCTCTTCCCTTGCCACCGTTGCCGGGTATAAGGCAGTGCTCCTCGCCGCCGAGGCACTTCCCAAAATGTTCCCAATGATGATGACCGCTGCTGGCACGATAACGCCAGCACACGTGTTTATCGTCGGAGCCGGAGTTGCCGGGTTGCAGGCAATCGCCACCGCACGCCGGTTGGGTGCAGTGGTGCAAGCGTACGACGTGCGCCCGGCGGTAAAGGAACAGGTGGAGAGTCTGGGAGCGACGTTTATCGAACTGGAACTAGAAACGAAGGAAGCGGAGGACAAGGGCGGCTACGCTAAGGCGATGGACGAGGAGTTTTACCGCAAACAGCGGGAGATGATGACGGGCGTGGTCGCGGACAGCGATGTAGTCATCACCACAGCGTCGATTCCGGGCAAACGGGCGCCGGTGCTTGTCACCGCGGAAATGGTGACGGGGATGCACCCCGGCGCGGTGATCGTCGACCTTGCTGCAGAACGCGGCGGCAACTGCGAGCTTACCCGCCCCGGCGAGACGATCGTCGAACACGGGGTCATAATCCGTGGCCCGGTTAACATCACGGCAACCGTCCCCTACCACACGAGCCAGATGTACGCGAAAAACATCACAAACTTTCTCCTGCATCTGGTAAAAGACGGGAAGATAGAGCTCGATACTGATGATGAGATCACAGCCGGAACGTTGGTCACCACCAGCGGCAAGGTAGTGCATCCGCGGGTGCGCGAACTGCTCGGCCTCACGCCGCCCGACCAACCCGAAGAAAGGAGTGATGCGTAATGGATCCGTTCATTGCTGCACTGGCGATATTCGTATTGGCGGTGTTCGTCGGATTTGAGGTGATCACCAAGGTCCCGCCGACACTCCATACCCCGCTCATGTCGGGATCGAACGCGATCTCAGGGATCACCATCGTAGGTGCCCTCATCGCAGCTGGGGAGAAGGACACCACAGTCACCACTATCTTAGGGGTGATCGCGCTCGTGTTCGCCACAATCAACGTGGTAGGCGGCTTTCTCGTCACCCATCGGATGCTCCGCATGTTCCGGAGAAAGGACTAACCGACGATGAATACTCTGATAAACCTCGGCTATCTTGTCGCCGCTGCGCTATTTATTTTTGGGTTGAAGGGGCTAGGGCATC
>CAZILO010000099.1:0-4612 GCA_964540085.1 uncultured Thermotogae bacterium | reverse complement strand
TTGAACGCGCTTTCCAATTGCATGCTGCAAATAGCCGCTATCAATTCGCTGACTTCGAAGTAGCCCTGATCCGGTTGGGGAAGGGGTGGTGCCGCCGGAAGAGATGTGCCATTTGTCCAATGCGTGACTACTGTGCTTATCATCAGGACCAGTTCAATGCTGACGATCAGATGTGCTAAGTGTAAAAAGCCAGTTTTTAAATATATTAAAGTTGGTAAGGGAAAGGTGTTGCGTTGCTACAAGAGCCGCATCATCAAGGACTACACCCAGAGAGATGGAAGTAAAGTCCTGTGCCAATGTGGAAACTTGATCGGAATCGATGAAGGGCGCTGGATCAAGATGAAGCAGGGTGCGTTCACCTGCTCAGGAACGCGAGAGAGGTGAGATAAACACCGTTCATGGACCATCTACATGCCAACCGTGCCAGTCCCGATAGCCGCGCGTGTCGACTTCGCCATGGGCGTAGGCCTCATGCCACCCCATTGGCACAGGCATCTCACGATACAGTTCCCGTCGCCGGGCTTCGAGCAACATCCGGCGGTGGCCCATGAAGTCGGCCGCGCACATGACCTTATGTCCGGTCACCCCCGATAGCCGGTGCAGAAAGCGGGCACCCTCTGTCGAGCGCATCAGATGATGATCCAATATTAATACCCCTACTGCGCGTGCCAACCGCACGGCGTTGTCCCACGCGACCTTTTGCTGTGCGTATGTGGGATGGCGATAAATGGACGGCCCAGCGGCAAGTACCACGTCGGGATGCCACGCCAAGATCTGGTCAATCGCCTGTTCGCTCATCAATTGGATGTCAGAAGCGTGTACAAACACGTCCCCGTCTTCGGCAATGCGGGTCATCATCACTGTTCCCAACTTGCTTCCTACTTCACCGTGGGGAACAGGGAGGGAGAAGCGCAATGGTCCAGCGCTCTTCCCCTCTGCATTGAACAATGGCCGCCCGAAGAACGCCTCCAAATCGCGGTACCGCTGCCCCATATGAAACGAGAGGTCGTCTGGCCCCTTGCACCAAAGACGCGGCGTGCGCAAAAGTGATAAGACTCGCTGAGCCGCCAATTGGTACGGATTGGCGTCGGTGAGCGGCACATGATCCCCATGAAAGTGGCTGATTACGACGTCGGTGGCATCCGCGAGAGCAGCTACGATCTTCTCCCGCACACAGCTCCCCATCGCCACCTGAAATGGGTGGGGTAACAACCCGTAGCGATGATAGCCCAATGCTATCCCAGGATCGATAACTATCTTTCGATCACGGAGCTGCACCACACACGACAGACCGCGCACCCCCAACGACTCAGTGCCAAGGATCTCGATCTTCACTTTTCCCTAGTTGCAGTGGGTATTCAACACCACACCTTTCACGGTTGAGCTCGCCCCCCTGCTTCATCGTGACGAACATTTCGCCGGTCACCAACGTCTTGGGGTTAGGTTTAACCACTAGAGTACTGACCTCACTGCTGTTCTCCCATCTCCCCGCCGGTTTCGGTTGTGAGGAAGGAAAGCTCGTTCGGACAGACCGCAGCCTCTCCGTTCCCATTCGCCTCGCTCCTCCCGGGAATGTCGTTCGCCTTCCCGGAGACAACGCCGGTGAACGTGTCCTGACCCTTCTGGAAGAATATTGCGACACTCTGGCGCACAACATTGTCTTTGAAAAGACAGCGGCGGAGCGCGACTCCATATATCGTGTTCCTAACGATCTTGTTCCCCGTAAGAGTCGCGTGCGCGGCGCCTGTGAGCATAACCCCCACCTCGCCATCGGAAATCGTACAGTGCGAGATGTTCGCCTGCGCAAAGTCTCCGACCGCAATCCCGCCCGCATATCCGGAGATCGTACACTGCGCGATCATCGCCTGGGCGTGGGCAGCGAGCACAACTCCGATCCCGCGAGTCTTTCCGGCAGATCCTTCCGGATTCGGCGTTCCAACGAATGTACAATCGGCGATCGTCGCCTGGGAATCGCTTCCCCCAACAACTCCCGCGAGCCTTCCACCCGCGATCGTTATTCCATGCAGGTCAAGAACTGCTCCTCTGATCAGGGAGAGTGCGAGTCCGGATCCGGCCGTGATGGTTACGTCGGCGTTGGCGGCAGCGGATATCCGCACTTTCTTATCTATGGTAATCCCGCCATCATACTTGCCGGCGTTCAGAACGAGTTCGCCACCAGGAACAAGAGCGTCCACCGCCTCCTGGACTGACTTGTAGCGCGGATTGGGATAAACGATCTTCGATGCGCTCGGTTGTGCGAGATGAACCCGCAACCCACCGGGAAGGTCGCCAATAAGATCGACACCGTTACCGGACATGCGATTCCCGCCTCCCGTCACGACGCTCCCGTCCATGTCCTGTATTCCGCAAAATAAGTTACCGGTTAGCGTGTTCTGCTTGATCGCGAACTGACCAGCGGCAACCACGAGGCCTTCTCCATTTCCGGATATGTCACATCCCGTTATTTCCGCTTGGCTTACATTAACGATTAAAGCAGCAGTGTGGTTCCCGGTAAAGTTGGAATCCTTGATGCTTACATCTGCACCACCGCCTAAAACGCCAAACCCATTGTGAGAGAAGGTCGATCCGATGATCGTCACTCTGTCGGCCTCTATTGACTCGAGCCCCCCGAGCGCATTGTTGGAGATAACAGAGTCGGTAATCGTCACTTGCGGATAGCCAGGAGGTTGCGTCACATCCGGGTTAAGTGCCTGCTCAGGCCACTCCAGGACGATGCCGTTCTTGCTGTTGTCAGAAATGGTGGAATTCGAGATGGTCGCATGGGCCGCGTCTTGGAGATATACCCCAATGGGGTCATTGTTCTTCACATTGGTGCCTGTAATAACCGTACGGCACGAGCCATGCAGGATTATACCCGCGACGCCGTGGTTGTGAGATACGGTAGAATCAACTATTTCGGCGTAGGCATCGCCCTTAAGCTCGAGCCCCGCTTGTGAGCTCTGGGAGATGGTCGATTGCGCAATCCGTACGCGAGCAGAATATGTTACACTAACGCCGGTTTTATTCGGCCCAATGAGAGAATTGACGATCCCGACCTGAACCGCCCCCTGAATCAAAATTCCGTACGGGCATTTATCCCCGGGGTATGTTGTAGAGGCCGTCCCGACGGTCAGGTCTGCCAACGTCACCGTCGCCGTTTGCGTGCTCCCCTGTGGTACGGCGATCCAGATAACTGGCGCCCCCAATTTCCCCGGATTCGGTCTGATCACCGTCTTATTCTGATTTGCTCCGCGCAGGGTGAGGCTTTTTGTGATCTTAATGTTTTCATTCCACGTCCCACTTCCCAAGCGGATAACCGCGCCAACCGGAGCCGCATTGATCGCCGCCTGAATCGACTCACTTGGGGATACCGTGATCACACAGGACGGTGATTGCTCCCCAAAGGCAAGAAGCGACCCCGCGATCAACATCGCCAGCATAAGCGAAACTACGAGCCGCGTATTCACCTTATCCTCCCCTGTCCATATCCTGGGCATATGCTCTTATAAGATCGGTGGCAATATTAGTACCGAGATCCATTACGCGCAAAAACCCAGGCGGCCCAGTGAGCCGCTCGGGTCAGCAGGATAAGAGGAGTCGTGTTACGAACCGAACTTGGGCAGCCAGTTGTTATAATTGAACAGGATTGGAAGAGCGCGTCCGGACCAGCGCCCGAGTCCACCGCGGCCAGCGGCGCGTTCGCCGAACTCCGTCACGGCGTCGGTGCGGACGTTGGGACCAACGTACAGGATCGGTACCGGCTCGGCAGTGTGATCACCATAGTCGATCGGGGTAGTATGATCGCCAGTGAATGCGAGATGAGTCTCGTTCCAGTCGAGTTTATCCATAAGCGTGCCGATCAGCTCGGCATCGATGCGCTCGATGAACTTCTTCTTTCCAACTGCGTCTTTGTCGTGGCCGCGGTTGTCCGTCCCCTTTACGTGGATGAACACATAATCGAGCTGCTGCAACGCTTGGATCGCGGCGTTCGCCTTGGAGACAAGATCAGTATCCACCGCTCCGGTCGCGCCGGGTGCGTCGATACGGGTCATCCCACACGCCAGTGCGATGCCGCGGTACAGCGCAGCGCCAGCAACAACTGCACCGTGAACCCCGTACAGACGGTCGATTGGGATGAGATGAGGAAGATCAGCAGCACCGCGGATTAACACAATGTTCGCTGGCGGCTTACCGGCAGCAATCCGCGCCTTGTTTACCGGGTGGTCCTTGAGGACTTCGTAGCTCTTGCGGGTGAATTCGTTCATCGCTGCTGCAGTACGGGCGGCAGCAGTGCTATCATCGAGCGCACGGGCAGTGGAAACAGGCACCCCTTCCTTGTGCGGATCGGTCTCGGTAACGGCGCGCGACAGTCTACCGCCGTATAACCGAAGCGCGCCGCGGTGTTGTGTACTCGGCTGGAACGCGAACTTCACCCCATCGGACAGCTCGATCTCCGCAAGCGCGGCCGCAAGATCGCCCTGGCCCGCATCGATCCGGCCAGCGCGGCGATCGACAAGCTTCAACCCATCCGGAGTTTCCTCCACAGTAGCGAAATTAGCACGAAAACAGATGTCACCCGGCTCGACGTCCATCCCGATTCCCAAACACTCGA
>CAZILO010000098.1:0-4669 GCA_964540085.1 uncultured Thermotogae bacterium | reverse complement strand
CCAAACATACGCTCGCATCAGGTAACATCATCGTGAAATAGGGACTCGCCGCGCTGTAGATGGGGTATGTATCTCGTCAACAAGGGAACAATCCCCCGGGGTTAGTTTGTGCGGCGTTACCTTTGTCCCCCCAGTATATGACATGCTGCTCCGTTGCAGTTGCAGCCAGCGGTTAAACTTTGCTTACTATGAAGAAACGCAGCATCAAACAGCTCGCCTTCATTGCGTGGGGCGGATTCCTAGGGTATCTAATCGGCATCGTTGCGATGCGTGGGTTGTAACAGCGGTTTTTCCCCCTTATGATTGTCTTCGCTCTGCAAGTAGTGAGCGAAGAACGCGAGAAGAACCCCGACGAATAGCCCTAACACGCCAGCGACAGCGACGTTCATTTTCTTGTTCGGTGCAATAACCTTCGTCGGGAGGATCGGCTGCTCAATTATCTTTATCGGCTCGGCTGTCTCTGCCCGTGCCACCTTTGCGTCCTGCAGCTTGGCGGCAAGGCCGTCGTACGTTGCTTGTAACACCTTGATCTCACGGTCAAACTGGTCAATCGCGGTTTGAATCGTCGTAATGCGCGCCTCGGCGGCTGCCAGTTGCCCCTGCACTTTGTCCGTCTCGGTTTTTAGAAACGCCGCTTGCTGCTGCAGAGCCGCAATGTTTGCCTTGGTATCGCTGATCTCCTTGTGCAATGCAACGTAGGTGGTATTTAACTCTTGGTCGTGTATCGTCAACCCCGGTAATGCAGCGAGCTTCTTATCAGTCAATCCGGAGGCGGACAAAAACATCCACAGAGCATCATTGGACAAACCGCGATCTATCGTGAAAAACTCCGGTTCCTGTGCCAGCGCGGCTTGTAACGCGGACAAACGTGCCTCAGCTTGAACCAATTGCTGCTGTATTTGTGGCATGCTGTCCAAATCCGTTTTGTAAACGCTCTGAAGGGACTCCGCTTGCGCTTGTGCCACTGGAAGTGGGTTTTGCTGCTGGTACGCAGCCAGGGCTTGTTCCTTTGTCGCCAGCGCCTTAGCGACATCATCAAAGTTCTGTTTGATGTAATCATAAGACTGCGCAATGCGGCTTAAGAACAGCTGCGTATTCTTTTCAGTAAACGTTTGCGCCCACACCTGGGCCAGCTTTTGCAATAATTGGGGATCAGTGCCTGTAAACGTGACCCGCATATACAGCGGAAACCGCCCCGGGAAGTTTTGCGCCGTGGATTGCGCAATGGTTACATTCATGCTGGATCGTAATCCCGCCGGACTGGGGCCGCCTCCGTTGGGGTACACTTTTGCGATAACTGCCTGTAGCAGATCGCCGGCGCCGGCAAGACGCTGATAAGTCTCCGGCGAGAACACCGTCCCGCCAACCGTTCCTCCTACCGCTTGGGATAGTGGGGGCAAAATGAGAAGGCTGGTCTCGGCTTGATAGCGCTTGGGTGCAGTAGATGACAATGCCAACGCTGTTCCTATTGCCACCAGAAAGGTAACGAGAATTATCCACTTGCCTTCCCAAAGAACACGTAAGTAATCACGCAAATCTACTTCATACTCATCGTTAATTCTATCTTCAACCATTGTTACCAACTGGTCGCCATTATAATCATTAATGCAAGGCACATCAAGATATTATGTGCGAAGACGTCTCACGATACACTAACACCAATAGGGCACCGGCAACCGGGAACAGCGACACCACACTCATCACCACAGTTAGTCCGTACAAATCAGCGAGCCACCCAATCGGCGTCAACGCAAGCCCACCCATTCCCCACGCAAACCCCATCACCAAGCCCGATACGAGCCCTACTTTCCCTGGCACCAGCCGTTGGGCGGCGACGATACCGACCGGGGTGGAAGCGAACAGAGAAAACCCGGCCAGCCCCAGAAAAAACAAGGACAGTGATGCCGGTCCATGCAAGAACAAAAGCAGCAACGGAGTCGACAACAACAACGACCAGAACATCACCCATTTCGGCCCGATCCGATCCGACAAACTTCCTCCCAGAAATCCGCCAATCGCTCCGGATAATAGAAATACGCTTATCCCCACACCGCCGAGGAAATCTGACCCCCCATGTTGGGTGATCAATACCGCAAGGAAATTACCGAAAGTTGTTCCGGCCAATGAGCGGAATACGATCACAAACCACAGCGCGAGCAGGCCGGCGGGCAGGTGACGCACGCTGAATTTCGCGGCGTGTGATGAGGGTTGATCGCCATACGCGCTGGTGTTTCCATTGATTGACGCCGCGATCCACACGATTACTCCCAGTGCTGGGATGATCAACCACGGCGTGCGTGTTATCCCGAGCGCGCCCACGTACGCAACGATGATGAGAGGCGCAAGTGCACCACCAAGGGTGCCGCCGGCGGAGAAGAACGCCATTGCCAACCCGCGTTTCTCCCCCCCTGTAGCTGCGACAAGCGCCGCGTTCATCGGATGAAACAGAGCAGTGCCTAGTCCGGATAGGATCAGCAACATCGCCAACTGCCACACATTGTTAGCTACGCCGATGAATCCCATCGCAAAGATAGTGATTACTGGTCCCACCACCGCCAACACCGGTCGGTTGACGCGGTCGAGAAGATAGCCGAGCGCGGGTTGGGTAAATGAACCAAGAAGAACACGGATTGTCCCGAGCAACCCGGCCATGGCAAGAGATAAATCAAGACGGTTGATCAACAGTGGAAGAAGCGGCGCGAAAAAGCTGCCGAATCCATCGTTCACCAAATGACCGAGGAAAAGTGGAGTCACTCGTCGCCAAACAACAGTGGTTACATGTCCATCAGCCTTTGTCGTCACGCGGAGGATCATACCCGACCTGATACGAAGTGACAAGGAAACTGGAATTGGTCTTCTTGATCCGGTATCGTGGTTCCGAACAACCTCCGGAGCGAGTGGGATGAAGAACGCGTTTGTCAGCCTGTTTATTGCTGTTGCTGTCGCTATGATCGGTGTGGGGATTATCGCTCCCATCTTGCCCCTGTACGCGAAGGCATTCTCCGCCACCGGGGTATCGATTGGGCTGGTAATCGCCGCGTTCTCTCTCTCCCGCAGCATCCTGGGCCCATTTCTGGGCCGCCTGTCTGATCGGATCGGCCGGAAACGGATGCTCGTTACGGGGTTGGCGGGATACGCCATCGTCTCAGTGCTGTATGCTGTCGCCGCAAATCTGTGGCAGCTCGGGCTGTTTCGTCTGTTTCAGGGAGCGGCATCGGTGATGGTTACCCCAATTGCGCAGGCGTACATCGGCGATATCACGCCACCAGGGAAAGAGGGCCGTTATATGAACCTGTTCTATTCGGCAATGTTTATTGGAATGGCTCTCGGTCCGCTTCTCGGGGGAAGCCTGAGCGCAGTATGGTCATACCAGGCAGCATTCTATGGAATGGGAATATTGAGCTTAACTGCCCTTCTTCTTGTGACCCAGGCCGTTCCCGCGGACCACGTTAGCAGCAAGCAGAGCCACGCCAACGCGGAGATCGTACCGCTCAAGGATGTGCTGAAAAACGACGGCGTGAAAGTAATTTGCGTCTACGTGGCGACACGCGGATTCTGGCGCCAAGGATTCAACACGTTTTACCCGCTGTTTGCCGTGATGACCGCGGGGTTGGGGGAGGCAAGCGTCGGTCTCGTCCTATCGGTATACATGCTTGGAGGCGGTCTGCTTCAGATTCCATTTGGATTCCTTGCTGACCGATTTCCTCGTTTTCCGCAGATCATCATTGGAAGCACCTTTGCGCCGCTCCTTCTCCTCGCAATCCCGTTTACCCATCAACTATGGCTTGTTGCCACCATCATGTTCGGGATCGGTGCCCTGTCCGCTCTGTCGCGGGCGTCGGTCCTCGCCATTCGCACTGAACTCGGACGGACGCATGGAATGGGAACACTCGCCGGGCTCCAGGGGGCGGCATTCGCTGCCGGACAAATGATCGGCCCACCAACGTCGGGGTTGATCGCGGACACAGTTGGGCTGCCAGCGGTATTTCCATTCGGAACAGCAATCGGCCTCATCGGATCCGGATTCGTTGTCATGTGGCTCCGCCGCTGGCAACGCAGCGAGGCTACAACAGCCCTGTGATAAATTGATCCGTGAGGTTGTCGGGATGGCCGACATAGCGGATGATTCCCTGCCGATCGATAACGTAAGTGCGGGGAACCCCCACCAGCATGCTGCTGACTCCGTAAAGCTTGGTGATCGGGCTGCCACTTTTCCCGCCTGGTTCCCACACGTTGATAAAGTCAGTATAGCCGTTTTCGGTAATGAAATCGGCTGCCGCCTGTTCGGTCTGATCGGTGCTGACCGCAATCACCACCAGCCCCTGATCGTGATAATGATCATAGATATCCTGAAGATGGGGCATGCTCTTTTTACACGGCGTGCACCACGCGCCCCAAAACTCTAGCACCACCACGTTACCGCGATAATGGGACAACGTCATCGTCGTTCCCGCGATAGTGTGGGCGGTAAAATCGGGCGCAGTCATCCCCACATCGGTCCCCACCGGCGGCAACGAACTCGTCACGGTAATCGTGAGTTGGGTTTCATCTTGATGACCGTCAGCGTCGGTCACCGTTAACTTGGCGATGAACGTACCGGCTGTTTCATAAGTGTGATGGACAATGAGATCGAGATTTGTGCCGGTCGCTGGAGTTGTCCCGTCGCCGA
>CAZILO010000097.1:0-4697 GCA_964540085.1 uncultured Thermotogae bacterium | reverse complement strand
GCTGCCCACTGCGTGCACGTTACTCCGAGCGATATCGCGGTCCTGGCGGAGCACAACGTCAGTGTTGCCCATTGTCCGAAGAGCAATGCCAAACTGGGAAGCGGCATCGCCCCGATCGCCCGGATGCGTGCTGCTGGTGTGAACGTGGCGGTGGGGACCGACGGCGCGGCGTCGAACAACCGCCTTGATATGTTATCTGAGCTCCGGTTTGCCGCGTTGACAGCCAAGGCGGTTAATGAAGATTCGACTTTAGTACCAGCGGTGGATGCGGTGCGAATGGCGACGACGGCAGGGGCGGCGGCGATTCGAATTCCGGCCGGAGTGATCGCCGTGGGGAATCGGGCGGATATCACCATCATTGACCTTTCCCAAGTCGAAACCGTACCCGTGTACGACCCGTTGTCGAGCCTTGTGTACGCCGCCGGGAGAGAAGCGGTGTGCGACGTCATTGTCGATGGGAAATTTCTCATGCGTGACCGTGTGTTAACCACCATCGACGAAGATCGGGTAAAATACGAAACAAAGAGGATAGCTGCCAACTACAAAACCTAGATCATCCCCACCTGGGCGGGCGGAAACACCCCTGCGCGGATGCGGGAGTAGAAGGAGGAACAAATGGGACTTACCACGGAAAAGAAGAAGGAGCTGATCCGCACCTACGGAGAAAACGAGACGGATACCGGCTCGGCGCCGGTGCAAATTGCTCTGTTGACGGAGCGTATTAAAGAGCTAACCGAGCATTTGAACGTGCACAAAAAGGACTTCAGCTCGCAACGCGGGCTGCGCAAGATGGTCGGCCAACGCCGCCGACTGTTGAAATACGTAAAACGTCAGAATTTTACGGCGTACAAAGAATTGATTCAGCGGTTAGGAATCAGAGGAGTTTAGTGAGGGTTATGTTAGTGAAAGAAACTATGCAATTTAATGGGAAAGAGATTTCCCTGGAAACGGGCCGTGTCGCTAAGCAAGCGAACGGCGCCGTTCTCGCCAGTTACGGCGACACCAAAGTGCTGGTAACGGCGGTTATTCAAGAGAGCAAAGAAGAACTGGATTATTTCCCGTTGCGGGTTGACTACGAAGAGCGGTTCTACGCCAGCGGCAAAATCCCGGGCGGGTTCTTTAAGCGTGAGGGGCGACCGAGCGACGCGGCGATTTTGAACGCGCGCATGATTGATCGGCCGATCCGGCCATTGTTTCCCAAGGGATACAACGATGAGGTGCAGATTGTGGCCACGGTTTTGTCCGCTGAGCCCGACTGCTCCCCCAGCATCGTTGGAATGCTGGGAGCGTCCGCGGCGTTGATGATCTCTGATGCCCCATTCCAGGGACCGATTGCGGGGGTGAAGGTCGGCCGTGTCGACGGCCGGTTGATGGTGAACCCGGACGCCGTTTCTCAGGAGGAAGGCGGAGTTGAGATAACTGTCGCCGGGACGAAGCACACGGTGACGATGGTGGAAGGGCGGATGAATGAGCTCTCCGAGGACGAGGTAATCGAGTCGATCGATATCGCTCACCGTGCGATTCAGGAGTTGATTGAGTTTCAGGAGCGGTTCGTAGCGCGTGTGAACCCAGTAAAGAAGGAAGTTCCTCCCGTGGAGGAGGACCTGGCGTTGCGGGCGCGGGTGCGCGAACTGGTGTGGAACGATTTTTCCCGCCTGCCTGGGCTCCCCGGGAAGAAGGCACGGCGAGATTTAGTGGAAGAGCTGAAGACACGGGCGGCAACAGTAATTGTTACTCCCGACCTCCCCAAGGATGAAGCAGAGACGCTTACGAAGAAAGTAGACGCCATGGTGGAAGATCTGCACCGCGACTACCTGCGTACGAGCATCCTGACGACGGGAACGCGGGTCGACGGCCGCCGCCCGGACGAGATTCGTCAAATCACGTGCGAAGTAGGAGTGTTGCCGCGCACGCACGGCTCGGCGTTGTTCACCCGCGGCGAAACCCAGAGTCTGGGGATCGTTACCCTGGGCGCGACGCGAAACGATGAGCAGATCATCGACCAGATGATGAAGGAAGGGCGCAAGCGGTTCATGCTCCATTACAACTTCCCGCCGTACTCGGTCGGTGAAGTGCGTCGCATCGGGTCTCCGAGTCGGCGGTCGATCGGACACGGCTATCTCGCTGAGGGGGCGGTGACTGCGGTTCTCCCGCCGGAGGACGAGTTCCCGTACATTATCCGCGTTGTCTCCGAGATCCTAGAGTCGAACGGATCGTCGTCGATGGCCACCGTGTGCAGTGCGTCGTTGTCGCTGATGGACGCCGGTGTGCCGATCAAAAAGCCGGTCGCCGGGATCGCGATGGGGCTAATCGAAGATGAAGCCAGCGGTAAGAAGGTCATCCTTACCGATATCCTCGGTGATGAAGACCACTGCGGCGACATGGACTTCAAGGTCGCCGGAACCCGCGATGGAGTTACCGCGTTTCAGCTTGATGTCAAGGTGGGAGGCATCGACCGCGAGATCATGCGCGCTGCGTTAGCGCAGGCAAAACAGGCGCGGCTGAAGATCCTGGATGTCATGACACAGACCATTCCCGCCCCGCGTGATCACCTATCCCCGTACGCGCCAATGCTTGCTACAATCCAGATTCCGGTTGAGAAGATTGGGCTCGTCATCGGGCCGGGCGGAAAGATGATCCGTCAGATCATCGAGGAAACGGGCGCGGAAATTGATATCGAGGACGACGGCACTGTACGCCTCGCCGGGATCGATCCAGCTGCGGTTCAGGCGGCAAAAGACCGGATCAAGGCGCTTACCGCCGAGCTTGAAGTGGGAACGATGTTCAAGACCACGGTTACCCGCACCGTCGATTTCGGGGCGTTTGTTGAGATGCCGAATGGTTCCGAAGGACTGGTACACGTGTCCAATCTCGCCTCCGGTTACGTCGACAACGTGCGCGACATCGTCAAACCCGGCGACGAAATCACGGTCGAAGTCATTGGCGAGGATAAGATGGGGCGTCCCGACCTGCGGCGAGTGGAGAAAGAGGGCGAACGATCGCAGCCGCATGAACCGCGGTCCGGCGGTCGCAACCGTCGTGAATCTCCCCGCCGGGGAAAGTCTCACAATAATCACAACCACCGCGATGAGGTGCCCACGTCCACTGTGAAGGTGGGAGACATCATCGAAGGGACGGTGGAGAACACCACCGATTACGGCGCGTTTGTCGAGCTCGCTCCGGGAGTGACCGGCCTGATTCACATTTCCGCGTTGTCCGACGATTATGTACGCCGGGTGGAGGACGTGGTCAAGCCTGGTGACAAGGTCACCGTCGAGGTCCTCGATATCGATGACCGCGGGCGCTACAAGCTGCGCCGGATTGCGCCCAAGTCAGGCAATCATCGTGAGCCCGAGCCGGAAAAGGAACCGCCGGTCGATCACCAGCCGGAGAAAGAAAAACCGCATCAGTCCTACTCATTCGAGGACCGGTGGTGATCGAGACCCTCTATCCCGGCGCGTTCCGGGCGGTATTGGATAACGGCCTCACCGTGATCGGGGAGGAGGTCCCCTCCTCCCTGTCGGTGAGCGTTGGCGTGTGGGTTAAGGCGGGCAGTCGTGACGATCCCCGTGCCCACCCCGGGATGGCGCACTTTGTCGAACATCTTCTGTTCAAGGGGACGACCACCCGTAGCGCGGCCCAGATCTCCCGCGAGATCGACGCGGTTGGTGGATACATCAACGGTGCCACCGGGAAAGAATCAACGTTCTACTACGCCGATCTCCCTGCGGACGGCCTGAAGGTCGGGCTCGATGTGTTGATCGATCTTGTGCAACATCCGGCGTTCGCTCCGGACGAACTGGAACGGGAGCGTGGGGTGATCCTCGAGGAAATCCGTGCCCATGACGATGACCCCGATCAGTATGCCTATGACCTGTTCATGAGTAGACTATGGAAAGACGCGCATCCGCTGTCCCGTCCGGTCCTCGGCACTAAAGAAACAATCACCACCGTGTCACGGGAGACGATTGCTGCGTTCCACCGCGAGTTCTACCACCCGGGAAACATGGTTGTTGTTGGATGTGGGGCGCTCAATGCACATGAGTTCGTTGAGCTCGTTGCCCGCCGGTTTGATGGAAGCACGGTGGACCCGGTCAAGCCCAACCGAGTTCCTCCTGAAATCAACCCCGGAGGAAATCGGCATCCTCGCGATATCGGACAGGTGCAGCTATACATCGGTCTGCCTGGGCCAACCGCGAACGACGACGACCGGTTTCCATTGGAGGTAGTTAACACCGTGCTCGGCGGGGGTACAAGCTCACGCCTGTTCCGCTTGATCCGTGAGGAACGCGGGCTCGCGTACGCGGTGGCGAGCTCGGTTGTCCGCTACTCCGACGCGGGAACCTGGGTGATCTACGCCGGAACCGCGCCGGAAAACCTACCTACTGTAACAGACATCACATTTGCCGAGCTTGCTCGCCTGCGGGGCCAGGGGATCCCAAGGCACGAGTTGGAGCTTGCCAAGGCGAAGCTGCGTGGCCATTTGATCCTCGGATTGGAGACGAACTCTGGCCGAGCGTCCCGATTGGGCGATGCCGCGTTGAACGGGCGAGAGATCCTGTCCCCCCAAGAGCTCATCCAGCGGGTAAACGCGGTGGGGCCAGATGACGCGGCTCGAGTGGTAAACCAATTCGCCCGACTTGATCTTCTTAACCTCGCTGCTATTGGGCCGGTCGATGGTGTTGAGCTTTCTATGC
>CAZILO010000096.1:0-4716 GCA_964540085.1 uncultured Thermotogae bacterium | reverse complement strand
TGTCTCCGACTACATCCGCGATATCTGGGCTGAGGACTATCCCCAGGCGGCGCGTGACATCTACAAGACCAATCCCCTCCCTGAGGTGTGCGGCCGCGTCTGCACCCACAACTGTGAGAAGGCGTGCGCCATGTCCCACCGTGGCGACCCGGTCTCGATCCGGTGGTTAAAGCGGTACGCCATGGATCAGATCCCGCTCGATGACTACGAGAGGATCCTTGGGGTTCCGATCGTCAAGCCGGCCAACAAGAAAGTGGCGATCGTCGGCGCCGGCCCATCCGGCCTGTCCGCCGCGTACTACCTGACATTGATGGGATATAAAGTGACGATATTCGAGGAGAAGGAAAAACCAGGTGGGATGATGCGCTACGGAATCCCGGAGTATCGCCTTCCCTACCCCGCGCTCGACAAGGACATTGCCTACATCGAGAAAGTCGGGGTCGAGATCCGGTGTAACACCCAAGTCGGCAAGGACATCACCCTCGACGAGCTTCACCGCGACTACGACGCGGTGTTTGTCGGGATTGGGTTGCAGGGGGGACGGAGCACGCGCGTCCCCGGGACCGATCATCCCAACGTGTTCCAGGCGATCACGTTGCTGCGGGCGATCACCCGCGGGGAGGAGATCACGGTCACGGACAAGATCGTGGTGATCGGGGGTGGGAACGTGGCGATGGACATCTCCCGCAGCCTCGCCCGGCTCCAGATCGCGAAGTACGGCAAGGTGGATATCACCGTCACCTGTCTCGAGACCGAGGACATCATGCCGGCTGATCCCGAGGAGATTGCCGAGGCACGCGAAGAGGGGATCGTGATCTTCCCCGGCCGGTCTCCAGCTGAGATCGAGATTGTAGACGGCAAAATCACGGGCTTGCATACCGTGCAGTGTGTATCCGTGTTTGACGACCAGCATCGGTTCAATCCGCGGGTGGACAATTCCAACAGGTTGTTTATCCCGGGGACGATGGTGGTGGAGGCGATCGGTCAAAGCGCGGACGATTCCCTCCTCCCGGAGGAGCTGAAATCGCAACTTGAGTTTGTGGGGCGACGGGTGAAGGTAAACGAGTACTACCAGAGCAGCATCCCGTGGCTATTCTTCGGTGGTGACTTTGTCAAAGGGCCGGATGTAATCACCGGGATCGCCACTGGCCATCAAGCGGCGCGCGGTATCGACCGGCTGTTGAACGAGTCCGACGCGTAGTCAACGGCGGTATTGCTGAAAATTCAGTTGTAACGGAGGTGTTGTTATCAGTATAATACGAGTGTTAAAGTAACAATAACGTTCAGGGAGGAATTCGTGGACAGAAGAACGTTGAACCGAGATCCGACGCGCGGCGTAACGGCCGCGTTTCTCTATTTAAGGAGGTACATAAATGAAAACGGATGTGCTTGTCATCGGTGGTAGTGCTGCTGGACTCGTCGCGGCAATGGTCGGCAAGGCGTGTTACCCCGATAAAAAGTTTCTCATCGTGCGGCGCGATGATCACGCAGTCGTCCCGTGCGGAATCCCATACATCTTTGGATCGCTAGGGCAAACTGAAAAGGACGTAATTTCAGACGGCGTATTGGCGAAGGCGGGGATCGATCTTAAGATCGCGGAGGTGACCGCTCTCGATCAGAAGGCAAAGACATGCCACACTGATTCTGGTGAGACGATCGAGTTTGATCGCCTTGTCCTTGCTACCGGTTCTGCGCCCTATGTTCCGGGATGGCTGCCCGGGGTTGGCTTGGATAACGTATTTACCATTCCCAAGAACAAGCAGGCGCTCGATCGTATCAACGCGGCGCTGGCTAAGTGCCGCACAGTGGTCACAATCGGTGGCGGGTTCATTGGAGTGGAAGTGTCCGACGAGCTCCACAAGGTGGGTAAGGATGTCACGATTGTCGAAATCCTCCCCCATATCCTTGAACGCGCGTTCGACCCGGAGATATCAACACAGGCGGAGCAGTTGTTACAGGATCGTGGGATCAAGCTGCGCACCGGAGTTGGGGTAAAGGAACTCGTCGGCACCGGCAAAGTCGCTGGGGTGGTGCTCCAAGACGGCACCCGGATCGACGCCGATGCCGTGATTCTCGCCATGGGCTATCGCCCCAACAGCAGCATTGCGAACAAGGCAGGGTTGCCGCTGAATGACATGGGGTTTATCCGTGTTGACGAGTATATGCGCACCAGCAATCCCGATATTTTCGCCGTCGGTGACTGTGCGGAGAAACGGGACTTCGTCACCCGTAAGCCGAGCGCCGTCATGCTTGCCTCCACCGCTACCTCGGAGGCACGGGTTGCGGGATCGAACCTGTACCGGCTGTCCGTGGTGAAGACGTTCAGCGGCACGATCGCCATCTTCTCCACTGCGATTGGGAACACCGGATTCGGAGCGGCGGGATTGACGGAGGCGGTGGCTACCACCGAGGGGTTCGACATCGTTACCGGCAGTTTCACCGGCGTGGACAAGCACCCCGGCACGCTGCCTGACGCCCATCCCCAGACTGTGAAACTGATCGTCGCCCGTGAGTCCGGGGTGGTACTTGGCGGCGAAGTTGTCGGCGGCCGCAGCGTCGGTGAGTTGATCAACGTCATCGGCCTGGCGATCGAAAACCGCATGACGGTCAACTCGCTGTTCACCGCCCAGATCGGCTCGCATCCATTGCTCACCGCACCGCCGACCGCGTATCCGTTGATCAAGGCGGCTGAGGGCGTTCTGCGGGAGCTGAAGTGCGCCCGTGGTTGTCGGTAGGAGCTGCCGATGCGGTTAATCGAGGTCGCGCAACTGCTTAGCGGTGAGATCGCCAACGAGGCTGACGCCCAGGACGTGGTCATCGATCGCGCTTACGCCGCCGACCTCTTGTCTGACGTGCTCGCCCTCACCGAGGAGCGCACCACGTTGATCACCGGCACGATCAGCCCGCAGGTGATCAAGGTCGCCGACATCCTCAACGTGATCGCGATCATATTTGTGCGCGGTAAACGCCCGTCGCCGGAACTGATTGAGTACGCACGTTGCCTCGGCATTCCGTTTGTGTTCACGGAGAAGACGATGTTTGAGACGTGCGGCTTGTTGTATGCCCGCGGGGTAAAGCCGTGCAAAAACCGGCCGGTGTGCCAACTGCGGTGACGAAGTCACTCACGTATCGCGTGCGCGCCGGCGACGTGGCCCATGGCGGCGACGTCTCATCTCGGGTAAAATCCGAGTTGAAGAATCGGGGTTTACCCGAGAAGATCGCACGCCGTGCAGGGATCGCGGTGTTTGAAGGGGAGATGAACCTGATCCTATACGCAGAACAGGGGGGAACGGTGCAGGTGACGCTCACATCGCAGGCGATCGAAATCGAGATCGAGGACCAGGGGCCGGGGATCGCGGATGTGGAACGTGCTCTTACTCCGGGCTATTCCACGGCGCCGGATTGGGCGATTGAGCTCGGATTTGGGGCGGGGATGGGGTTGGTCAATATGCGCAATCAGTGTGATCAGTTCGAGATTCACTCGCGCCCGGGAGTGGGAACGTGGATCCGTTGTGTGATCGATCGGAGGAGTGATGCAGCTGGATGAACTCGCGGCGGCGCTCGATCTCACCGTCCTCACCCCGGCGGTCGCGCTCGATCGCGATGTGACCGGTGGGTACTGCGGCGATCTGCTGTCCGATGTTCTCGCCTCCGCCCGGCCCGATGACCTGTGGATCACGATTCAGCGCCACGTGAACATCGTTGCGGTGGCGAAAGTGGTCGGGATACCGGCGATCCTGATCGGCAAGGGTCTTATCCCGGGCCAGGACGTGATCGCCAAGGCGTCCGCCGCCGGGATCGCGCTATTGTCCGGTCGCCCGCCGGTGTTCGAGCTCGCCGGGCAAGTGTACCGACGGCTTTATCCTGAAGTAAACGGGGGAAGAAAATGAGCACTGTACAGATCGACAATCCCAAGTTCAACGAACTGGCGCAGGTGATCGCACGATATCGCGGGACTCCGGGGCCGTTGATCGAGGTCCTTCACCGCGCCCAAGGAATCTTCGGATATCTCCCCCCCGAGGTGGAGCGGTTCGTGGCCGATCGACTTCAAGTCCCGCTTTCCACCGTACACGGCGTGGTCACGTTCTATCATGCGTTCCGCACGGAGCCGCAGGGCAAGCACGTGATCCATGTGTGTTTGGGCACAGCGTGCCACGTGAAAGGGGCGGAACGGGTGGTGCAGATGCTGCGCGAAGAGCTCGGGGTCGATATCGGCGGGACGACGGCCGATGGCCTATTCACCGTCACCGCCGTGCGCTGTGTCGGCGCGTGCGGGTTGGCGCCGGTGATGATGATCGATGACGAAGTCTACGGAAAGCTGGACAGGCAAAAGATCCGCGACGCGCTCGCTGCATACCGGAAATGATCGAGGAGTTGGACATGCACATTCTCGACCTTGTGGAAAACGCGATCGCCGCTGATGCACATCGTATCGAGGTCGAGATTCGTTGCGACGGCGATCGCATGACGCTGCGGGTGAGCGACGATGGGCGCGGGATGCCGCCCGCAATGCTGGCGGCGATCGACACGGGGTTTTTCTCCACCAAGGCACCGGGGGCGGTCGGGCTCGGCATCCCGCTTCTCAAAGAAACAGCGGAGGAGTGCGACGGCGAGTTTTCCATCACGAGCGCTCCCGGGCGCGGTACCACGGTCACCGCCGTATTCCGCCGCAGTCATCCCGACATGCCGCCGTTCGGGGATCTTGCCGCCACGTTT
>CAZILO010000095.1:0-4735 GCA_964540085.1 uncultured Thermotogae bacterium | reverse complement strand
AGCAGGAAGTCGCTGGTTCAAATCCAGTCTCCCCGACCAGAAAGGTGGTCCCTAACTTGAGCGAAAATTCCGGCTATATTTCCCTCTACCGTCGTTACCGGCCGCAACGGTTCGCCGACGTGGTCGGCCAGGATGAGATCATTCGCACCCTGCGCAACGCGGTTATCGCCGGCCAGGTGGCACACGCGTACCTATTCTCCGGAGAACGCGGGATCGGGAAGACAACGGTCGCCCGCATCCTCGCGCGCGCGGTGAACTGCCTCCATCCGGAGGGCGGGGAGCCGTGCAACGAGTGTGCCAACTGCAAGACGATCCTCGCCAACCGCACGCTGGATATCCTCGAGATCGACGGGGCGTCAAACCGCGGCATCGATCACATCCGCCGGTTGCGCGATGAGGTGGCGTTCGCTCCCACCGACCTCAAGACGAAGGTGTACATCATCGACGAGGTACACATGTTGACCAACGAGGCGTTCAACGCCCTCCTCAAGACCCTGGAGGAGCCGCCGCCGCACGTGGTATTCATCTTCGCCACCACTGAGCCGCACAAGGTTCCGCGCACGATCGTCTCCCGCTGCCAGGCGTTCGACTTCCGCAAGATTCCGCAGGAGAAGATCGCCACTCGGCTGCAGGAAATCGCCCGGGCGGAGGGAATCCCGATCGCGGATGATGCACTCGATCTGATCGCCCGCAAGGCGAACGGCGGGATGCGCGACGCGATCGTGATGCTCGAACAGGCGAGCAGCTTTCGCGAAGCAGAGACGATCACGGCCGCTGCCCTGCTCGATATGCTCGGACTCGTCGGCCGCGAGGAGCACACCGCATTCTTGACAGCGATCGAATCCGGCGACCGCAAGAAAGTTCTGGAGATGATCGATTCGCTCGTGTCCCGCGGTAAGGACCTCGAGGTATTCCTCGGTGATCTGATCATGCTCCTGCGCGATCGGATCGCGACCGGAAAATCCACCGACGAAACGCGTGATATTCAGCTCGTGCGCGGGTTGCTCGACATCAAGCAGGACCTGTACCGGTCGCTCGACCGGCGGATTATCCTTGAAATCGGAATCCTCGCTCTGATGCAGGAGATCACTCCCCATCCGGCGAACGAGCAATCGGCCCGTAAGCCGACGCGGGAATCATCACCGACCGCGGACGAGCCTCCACTGGTCGCGGCGGCGGAGACGCCTGCTCCAGAACCGACATCCTCCACGGGTAAAAGTACCCCCACTCCCCCAGAATCGCTCACCGAACGCTGGGAGGAGATGCTGAAGAAGATCGCTCAGGATCGGATCGCAATCGCGGCATTCCTCGCTGAGGGAACACCCCAGATCGATGGGAATAAACTTCGGATCGTGTTCCATCCTGAGTACACATTTCACAAGGAGAGCCTGGAGAAAACGGAGAACATGCACTACTTGGCGGGGATGGTTCATCGCTACCTCGGAGACGAATTCACAGTGGAGGTAAATTTCGACGATAATGCGATACGTAAGCCGTCCTCGCGCGAGGCCCTGCGGGAGAAAGCGCAGCTTCTATGTGAGGCATTCGACGGCAAGATCGTGAAGGAGGAATGATGAAGGGAATGGGAAACCTTGGAAATTTAATGAAACAAGCGAAGAAACTCCAACAGGAGCTGGAAAAGGCACAGGCTGAAATTGCAGAAATGAAAGTGGAAGCGAGCGCGGGCGGCGGGATGGTGACCGCGGTGGTGAACGGCCGTGGTGAACTGCTGAACATGCGGATCGAGCGCGAGGTCGTCGATCCCGACGACGTGGAAATGCTCGTCGACCTCATCGTCGCTGCGGTGCAGGAAGCACAGAAAAACGCACAGGAAATAGCGAAGGAAAAGCTCGGCCCGCTCACCCAGGGGATGAACCTCCCCGGAATGCCTGGCCTATGATCGCTCCCCTCGAAGAGCTGATCGATCGCCTGCGTGCCCTCCCGGGGATCGGGCGGAAGAGCGCGGAGCGGATCGCGTTTTACCTCTTAAACGCTCCGGATCAGGAGGCAACAGGTCTGGCGACGGCAATCACCCGGGTGAAGACGGACGTTCATCGGTGCCGCCGCTGCTACAACTTCGCCGTCGGCGATCTGTGCGAGATCTGCGCCAATCCCAACCGCGACCAGGAAACGATCTGCGTCGTGGGTCATCCATGGGAAATCGCCAAGATCGAACGCACCGGCGAGTACCACGGGTTGTACCACGTCCTCGGCGGGTTGATCTCCCCGATGGATGAGGTCAGCGCTGCCGATTTGACGATCGACGCATTGGTAAACCGAGTGAAAACCGAAGGGACGAAAGAGGTGATCCTCGCCCTCGAACCGAAGCTCGAAGGGGAGATCACCGCGATGCACATCGTATCGCTTCTAAAACCGCTCGGGGTGAAGATTTCGCAAATCGCGCAGGGAATCCCGGTCGGCCGTGACCTCGAGTTCGCTGATGAAGTAACCCTAAGCCGCGCCTTACGCGGGCGGACCGAACTCTGATCCACTCACCGCAAAAAATATCACGCTGTTGCGCCCGCGTGATTTATTGCCCGTCACACACTAGAATTGGAGCATGAACTTGCGGGAGATACTCGCGGATGCAGTTCCATTGATCGACCGTGCCTTAGCGGAGGACATCGGCACCGGTGATGTCACCACCCGGGCAATCGTTCCTGCTGCGGCCACCGGCCGGGCCGCGATCCTCGCCAAGGCCGATGGCATCGTCGCCGGACTGCCAGTTGTAAGTCAGGTCTTCCACCGCGTTGATCCACACATTCAATTGGAAATGCACGCCACCGACGGCGAACCGGTCACCGCTGGGGACGTCGTCGCCACTGTAACCGGACCATTGGCGGGGATCCTCACTGCGGAGCGGGTCGGGCTCAACTTTCTGTGTCACTTGTCCGGAATCGCCACTCTCACAGCACGATTTGTGGACGCAGTCGCCAGCTACAACGCGGTTATCCTCGACACCCGCAAGACGACCCCGGGATGGCGAATGCTGGAAAAATATGCGGTGCGCGTCGGTGGGGGGCACAACCACCGGCGCGGGCTGTACGATATGGTGCTTGTCAAGGATAATCACATCGCTATCGCCGGTTCCGTGACCGCAGCGGTGCGGCGGATACGGGACGCGGACGTCACCGTGCCCATCGAGGTGGAAGTGACAACGATTTCCGAACTGAAGGAAGTGCTCCCGCTCGGGGTTGATCGCGTGCTCCTCGACAACATGGATATTCCCACGCTGCGGGAAGCGGTGCGCGTCACCGCCGGGCGGGTGCCGGTTGAGGCGTCGGGGGGGATCACCCTGGACAACGTCACCGCAGTCGCCGCCACCGGGGTCGATTACATTTCCATCGGCGCATTGACTCACTCCGTTCCCGCATTGGACTTTTCGCTCGAGGTCGGTCGATGAATGAGTTAGAGACACAAGCGGTAGCCCAGATTAAGGCAGCGAAGAAGCAACTCGGCGATGACCTCGTAATCTTCGCCCACCACTACCAACGTGACGAGGTCGTGCGGTGGGCCGATTCGCGCGGCGATTCACTCGAACTATCACGGCGGGCGGCCGCAGCGCAGGCACGCTACATCGTGTTTTGTGGCGTCAAATTCATGGCAGAAACGGCCGCCATCCTCGCCCGACCCGGACAGGAAGTGTTCACCCCCCGTTCCGACGCCGGCTGCTTCCTTGCCGACCAGGCGCAGATTGTTCAGGTCGAGTCCGCGTGGGCAGCATTGACGCACATATCCAGTAACATGGTGCCAATCACCTACGTTAACTCCGATGCCCAGATTAAAGAGTTCGTCGGCCGACACGGCGGGGCGATATGCACGTCAGCCAACGCCGGTGATGTGTTAGCATGGGCGTTTCGTCACTACCAGCGTGTACTCTTCTTGCCCGATCAACACCTGGGGCACAACACCGCCCGCCGATTGGGAATACCCGAAGGCGACATCGCCGTGTGGGACCCGCGGTTTCCGCCCACGGACCTCGCTCCATTTCGCCACGCCCGACTTATTCTGTGGCGAGGGGCGTGCAACGTGCACGTGCGCTTCCTCCCTACCGATGTCGAGCGGGTGCGGGCCGACCACCCCGGAGTGAAGGTGATCGTCCATCCCGAATGTCGCGAGGACGTAGTGAGCTGCGCTGATGCGGCGGGATCGACGTCGTTCATCATTCGGACAATCGAGGAAGCTCCGCCGGGATCGGCATGGGCAGTCGGGACTGAGGAACACCTGGTGGCGCGGTTGCGCGCCGAACACCCGGACAAGCGTGTGTTCTCGTTAAAATCCCCGCCGCCGTACTGCGTGGGGATGTCGTTAACCCGCGCCCCTGACCTTGCCCGCGTTCTCACCGGCATTGTAAACGGTGAAAAGGCAGGACTGGTGACGGTGCCTGCGGAGACAGCTGCGGCGGCACGGGCGGCGTTGGATCGAATGTTGGAGATCACGTCATGAACGCGGTGGAAGCGGATGTTCTCGTTATTGGAACAGGAATCGCCGGTTTGTCCACTGCGTTGGGCATCTCCCGTGACTCCACCCGCCAGGTGGTGGTAATTACCCGAGCCAGCGACCCCACCATGGGAAACACGCAATACGCCCAGGGCGGCATTGTCACGCTGGGACCGGGTGATTCTTCTCACCTTCTTGTCGACGACATTCTGCGCGCCGGGGCGGGCCTATCGGCCGTCCGCACGGCGGAAATCGTGGCCGACGCCGATCTCATCGCCCGGACCAGCCGCCAGTT
>CAZILO010000094.1:0-4778 GCA_964540085.1 uncultured Thermotogae bacterium | reverse complement strand
TGTCACATTTTTTCACCGCAGAGGCGCAGAGGACGCTGAGCTTTTAATTTTTTTACCACAGCCCGACCATGTCCCGCACGCGGGCGATGTTTTCTTGCGCAATTTTGCGTGCTTTCTCTGCCCCGGCAGCGAGGATGTCCTCCACTTTCCCAGACGCTGCGAGGGCGGCACGTTTCTCCTGGATCGGACGCAACACTCGCATCAGGTTGTCGAACACGACATCTTTCAAGTGGGAATACATGAGCTTTCCTGCCGCGTACTCATCGCGTAACCCCGCCACTGTTTCCGGATCGGCGGAAAGATCAAGAATCTCGAACAGGTTGGCAACGCCGGGCGACATCTCCGCCCCCGGGGTGAGGCCGACATCGGTCACCGCGGCCCGCACCTTCTTCCTGATCGACGCTTCGTCCTCCATCACTCCGATGTAGTGAGCGTCGCCCGCGCTCTTGCTCATCTTTTGGCTCGGGTCGGCGAGCGACATGATGCGTGCCCCTTTCCCCACCAGCGGCTCGGGCTCGGGGAAGAACTCACCGAACCGCGAGTTGAACCGGCGCGCGATTCGGCGCGACAATTCCAGATGCTGAACTTGGTCCTCGCCCACCGGCACCTGGGTCGCGCGGTACAGCAGGATGTCCGCCGCTTGCAGCACTGGATAGGTAAACAACCCGGCGGAGACAAACTGCTGTTTGGCCGACTTGTCCTTGAACTGAGTCATGCGGGTGAGATCGCCGTACGACGTGACGCAACCCAAGATCCACGCAAGCTCGGTATGCTCGGGCACGGCGGATTGCACGAACAGGATTGCCCTATCCGGATCGATTCCGGACGCGAGGAGGTCAAGCGCCATGTTGCGCGACGCGGAGCGCAGCGTCTTCGGGTCGACATCAACCGTAATCGCGTGATAGTCGACGATGCAGTAGATGCAGTCGTGGGTCTCCTGGAGGGCGACCCAATTTCTGATCGCTCCAAAGTAATTCCCGATGTGAAGCGTGCCCGTCGGCTGAATTCCGGAGAACACTCGCTGCGCCATGCATCCACCCCCGTCCGATTTTATCGAAGTATACGAATCGGGCGTGGTAACGCGCAACCGAAACAGTTGACCGCTCCCCCCGCGGTTGAGTACTATTCTTACGGGTGTTTGCATGAAAAATAGTGTGGGAGCGATCATCCTGGCAGCGGGCAAGGGAACGCGCATGCGCTCCCATCATGCCAAGGTGCTGCACCACGTGTGCGGGCAACCGATTATTCGCTATGTGGTGAGCGCGGTCGCGGCGCTTGATCCCGCGGAAATCATCGTCGTCGTTGGAAGTGACGCTGACGCCGTAACCGCCGCACTCAGCAATGCCAACGTGCGGTTCGTGGAACAACACGAACAGTTGGGCACCGGACATGCGTTGCTGCAAGCACAGGGTCATGTCAATGCTTCTACCCTGCTCGTCCTTCCTGGTGACATTCCCCTCGTTACCCCAACGGTTCTTACTCCGCTCGTCGCGGAGCACCAGCGCACGGATGCCGATATCACCGTATTGACGATGGCTCTTCCCGACCCTGGCGCGTACGGACGCGTCGTTCATGACTCCGGGGGGCATCCCACCCGCATCGTGGAGGCGCGCGACGCCACCCCGGATGAGCTCCGAATCACCGAGGTCAACACCGGCATCTACTGCCTGCGCAACACCCCGTTTCTGTGGGAGACGCTCTCCGGGTTGGGGACGAACAACGCGCAGGGCGAGTACTACCTGACCGATCTCGTCGCCCGTTACGCCGCGGCGGGAAAGCGCGTTCACGGCGTGGTGGCAGCGGATGCGCGCTCCGTCATCGGGGTAAACTCCCGCGTCGATCTCGCCCGCGCCGACCGGATCATGCGAGCTCGGATCGCGGAAAGGCTGATGGAGTCCGGTGTAACAATCATCGATCCCGACCACACCTACATCGCTCCCGGCGTGGAGATGGGCCAGGATACGGTGATCTACCCCGGCACTCATCTGCGCGGCGGAACACGGATCGGGCAAGAGTGCGAAATCGGGCCGGACACGTGGATCGCGCATACCGAGGTCGCGGATCGGTGTCGGATTCGGTATTCGGTCATTGAAGCAGCGCGGGTCCGGACGGGATGTACCATCGGGCCGTACGCGCACCTGCGGCCGGCGGCGGACATCGGGCCGAACGCACGCATCGGAAACTTCGTCGAGGTCAAAAACGCGCGCATCAGAGATGGTGCCAAGGCCGGGCACCTCACGTACATCGGCGATGCGGACATCGGGGCCGGTACCAACATCGGCGCGGGGACGATCACGTGCAACTACGATGGCAAGGCAAAACACCGCACCGTGATCGGCGATCATGCGTTCATCGGGAGCAACACCGCCCTTGTCGCCCCGGTCACTATCGGGGAGGGAGCGATCATCGGCGCCGGTTCGACGATCACCGCGGACGTTCCGCCAGGAACGCTCGCCCTTGGGCGCGCACGTCAAGTCATTAAGGAGCGAAAACATTGATCGGAAGAGAACTTAAACTTCTTGCCGGTAACGCCAACCGCCCGCTTGCCGAGGAGATTTCACACACGTTGGGGATCGAGCTGTGCCGCGCCACGATCGGGCGGTTTTGCGACGGCGAGGTACGGGTAAAGATCGACGAAACCGTACGGGGAGCGGACGTATTCGTTATCCAACCGACGTGCCCGCCGGTAAACGACAACCTGATGGAGCTCCTCATCATCATCGATGCCCTGCGGCGCGCGTCGGTACGCCAGGTGGTAGCGGTCATCCCGTATTACGGCTACGCGCGTCAAGACCGCAAGCACATCGGGCGCGTTCCAATCTCCGCCCGATTGGTGGCCAACCTATTGGAGACGGCGGGGGTTGACCGTGTGCTCACCATGGAACTGCACGTTGGCCAGATTCAGGGATTCTTCAATATCCCGGTCGACAACCTGCGCACCGACCCGGTATTTGCTGATTACATCCGCAAAACTGAGCCCAACCTCTCTGATATGACCGTCGTTTCCCCGGACGTCGGCGGGGTGGGACGTGCCCGCCGGTTGGCCGAGCAGTTGCAATTGCCGCTTGCCGTGCTGGAAAAACGCCGCAATGCCGACGGAACCGGCATCAAGGAGATCCGCGCCATCGGGGACGTTACCGACAAACGGGTGATTTTGATCGACGATATCGTGTCCACCGGGGGAACGCTGGTGCACGCTGCCAATGCCCTTCTTGCACACGGGGCGCGCGAGGTGTACGCGTGCTGCACCCATGGGGTGTTCGCCGGGGACGCGCTCGCCACGCTTGCGGCATCACCCTTGAAAAAGGTGGTCGTGACTAATACCATCTCCCATGCGGACGCGAAAGAATCCGACTTTATCGAGTACATTTCGGTGGGAGAACAGTTAGCGAAGACAATTCATCGGATATTTGAGAACAAATCGGTGAGTCACCTGTTCCCACTTCATTGATGATCAGGAGAGGACATGTTTACACTGAACGCGAAATTGAGGACCAACGGAAAGGCAAACGCCCTGCGCCGGCAGGGAGTAGTCCCGGCTATTATGTACGGGCCAACGATCGATTCCACCCCGATCGTCGTCGACCAACGTGAACTAAGGCGCGTTTTTTCCCAGATCACGCGCTCGTCGCGGATCGAGCTTGCATTGGGTGACGATGATCAGGCCAATAAATTCGATGTGTTCGTCAAATCGATCCAGTACAACCCGCTCACCGACGAGCCAATCCACGTCGATTTCTATCACCCCGACACCGGCCACCCGTTGCGGCTGCACGTACCGGTTAAGATCGTGGGCGAGGCCCCGGGCGTGAAGGCGGGTGGAATCCTGAACGTCCTGTTTCGCACCGTACGCGTACACGGGCTGCCCAAGGATATCCCGGCGATCATCGAGCTTGATGTGAGCGAGCTCGAAATCGGGGATGCAATCCGCGTACGCGACGTCGACTTCGGCAACGTTGAACCGTTGCTCGCCCCGGAACGAGCATTGGTAGCTGTAGTTGCCCCGCGTGGCCTTGAGGAAACCACGATCGGCGGACTCGAGGAAGAGGTCACGGAGGAAGGCGAACTCGAGGAGGAGGCCCCTGCTCAGGCGGCAGAAGAAGAATCCGCCTAACGCGCGCCGTGCCGTGTTCGGTCTGGGAAATCCCGGACCAGAATATGCCCTTACTCGTCACAACGTCGGGTTCCAGGTGATCGACCTCTATCGCAAAAAGTACATTCCGCGGCAACCGGGGAGGATCACTTGTTCCGCCGTCGTGTACCGCCACGATGACTTTCTCGTCGTCAAGCCGCTCACTTACATGAACGACAGCGGGCGGGCGGTGCGGGCAGTGGTCGATCGGTTCGGACTCGCTCCGGAGGACATCCTCATCGTGTACGATGACCTTGACCTTCCTCTGGGACGGATGCGTATTTTGCCCCAGGGCGGCCCGGGAACCCACAAGGGGATGCGGTCAGTGCTCGCGGCGTTGGGAACTGAAACCGTGCCACGGTTGCGAATTGGAATTGAAGTGGAAAATCGGCGCGTGGATGCGGTTGAGTTCGTTCTCGCCCGGTTTCCAGAACATGAATGGAAGACGCTTGCTCCGGTCCTGAACCGGGCGGCGGACGCGGTTGAGACATTCCGCACTGCGCCGCTCGCTGCGGTGATGAACCGGTTCAATCGCCGTGACCCCGATGTTGCGCCGCCGTCTCCGAAAGCTATACTTTGACGTGAACCGCAGATTAGGAGGATAAATGTACGACCGATTCTCGCGCGAGTCGATGGAGATCATCGC
>CAZILO010000093.1:0-4944 GCA_964540085.1 uncultured Thermotogae bacterium | reverse complement strand
CGGCCGAAATGGAATTCCTGGAACCGGGTTAAGCGGGATCAGATTCACATGGCAAAGCAATCCCGCCAGCAACTTTGCCACTGCGACGGCATGGTCGGCCGAGTCGTTCACTCCGGCAATCAATGCGATCTCAAACGTCACCCGCCGATTTGTCTTTGCGATGTAAGCACGGCAGGCACGCATGATTTCCGCAATCGGGTAGCGCCGATTCATTGGTACGAGGCGATTGCGCAGCTCGTCGTCGGCAGCGTGGAGCGAGATCGCCAAGTTCACCTGCAGCCCTTCGTCAGCGAACCGCTCAATCCCCGGGACGATTCCCACCGTGGAGACGGTGAACCGCCGCGCTCCGAGGGCAAATCCGGCGGGATCATTCAGAATGCGGATCGAACGCATGACAGCGTCGTAGTTCAGGAACGGCTCTCCCATCCCCATGTACACAACGTTCGTGATGCGTTCACCGCGCGCGAAGTGAAGGAGCTGAGCTACGATCTCGCCGGCGGTCAAATCGCGCACGAACCCGGCGTTGCCGGTGGCGCAGAACGCGCATCCGACTGCACACCCAACCTGAGTCGACACACAGATCGTGTGGCGTTTTTCGTAGCGCATCAGCACCGCTTCAATTGTCTCTCCGTCGTGAAGACGAAACAGGATTTTGCGCGTGCGCCCGTCCCTGCTTTCCTGCACGTCGACTGGAACGAGAACAGGATACGGGAGCTCCGTCTGCAGCAATGTGCGCAGGCGCTTGGGTAGTGTTGTAATTGCGTCGTAAGACGAGGCAAGCTCACGGTACACCCCGTGCCAGATCTGATCAGTGCGGAACCGGGGGAAACGGTGCTCGCGGAGAAAATCTGCCAATTCCTCCCGGGTGAGATCAAGGATCGTGCGATCACTCATGCTCGGACAAGAGTTGCAAAAACTCATCTTCGGTCAGCATTCGCACCCCGAGCGTGCGGGCGCGGTCAGCCTTGGAGCCTGGGTTCTCACCGACGACGACATAGTCAGTGTTCCGCGATACCGACGACGACACCGTTGCCCCGAGACGCTTCACGCGGTCGCCCGCTTCGGCGCGGGTCATTGTGGCCAGCGTCCCGGTGAACACAAATTTCTTTCCGGCGAGAGCGGTAGATTTTGTCTGTCTACCCGCAGTGACGCGCACCCCCGCCTCTCGCAGCTCCGCGATCAGTTGCTTATTCTCCGGGTTCTCGAAGAAATCGACGATTGCCGCCGCGGTCGCTGGACCGATCTCTGGAACCGCAAGGAGCTCGTCCTCAGACGCACTCATGATCCGATCCAGGCTCCCAAAGTGCTGGGCGAGGACCTCGGCAGTGTGCTCCCCCACCTCGGGGATCCCAAGGGCAAACAGAAACTTGGGAAGGGTGATCTCCTTGCTGGTTTCGATCGCAGCGATGAGATTATCCGCCGACTTTTCTCCCATCCGTTCGAGCCCAACAAGCGTTTCTTTATCAAGATGGAAAAGATCGCTTACCTTGCGCACAACGCCCTTATCCACCAGTTGATCAACGAGCTTGGCCCCGATCCCGTCGATGTCAAACCCGCCCTTGGAGACAAAGTGGAGGATCGATTCCTTGATCCGTGCTGGACAAGAGATATTCGGGCAGCGGTGCGCCACCTCACCCGGGACCCGCACCACCATGCTCCCGCATACCGGGCAGCGCTCTGGCATCTTAAACTCGCGCTCGTCACCGGTGCGCCGCTCCGGCAGCGGGCGAACGACCTCGGGGATCACGTCCCCGGCCCGCTGCACGACCACGGTGTCGCCGATGCGGATGTCCTTGCGCTTGACTTCATCCTCGTTGTGGAGGGTGGCACGCGAGATCTCCACCCCGCGCACCCGCACCGGCTCGAGGACCGCGACCGGGGTAAGGACGCCAGTCCGTCCCACCTGAACGATGATGTCCTTTACCTTGGTTATCCCCTGCTCGGCCGGGAACTTGCCGGCAATCGCCCAGCGCGGGCTGCGCGCCAATTCACCAAGGACCTCACGAGCGGCGAAGTCGTTCACTTTGACAACCACTCCATCGGCCTCGTACGGAAGATCCTCCCGCATCGCGCGCATTTTCTCGTAAAACGCGATCGCCTCCTCGATCCCATGACACACCTGGTAGAGTGGGTTCGCCCTGATCCCTAGTTTGGGCAGAATCTTCAATAGCTCTTCCTGCGACCGAATCTTGACTCCCTCGACACGCCCGATGTCATACCCGAAGAACTTGAGCGGACGTGCGGCGGTGACACGCGGGTCAAGTTGCCGTAATGATCCGGCAGCGAGATTGCGAGGATTAGCGAACAGCGGCAACCCCTGATTCTCCCGTTCGCGGTTGAGGCGGATGAAGTCGGCCTTGTCGATGTACACCTCACCCCGCGCCTCAAACAGTGGCGGAACGAGACCGTTCAGCTTTCGCAGCCGCAGCGGGATGCTGTTGATCGTACGCAGATTAGCAGTAACGTCCTCGCCAATTACCCCATCGCCCCGGGTTGAGCCCTGAATGAACACCCCATCGCGGTACACGAGCTCCACCGACAGGCCGTCAAGCTTTGGTTCGGCAATGTAGGTGACGTTAGCGCTGTCGAGAATACGCCGCACGCGGCGGTCGAACTCACGCAGCTCGTCGGCATTGAATGCGTTGGCCAGACTGCGCATTGGAACTGCGTGCACTACAGGCGCAAACCCCTCTGCGGGCGGGGCGCCGACCCGTTGGGTGGGCGAGTCCGGAGTGACAAGATCGGGATGCTGTGCTTCCAATTCCTGTAGTCGTCGAAACAATGCATCGTACTCGGCGTCGGTTATCTCCGGCTGGTCAAGCACGTAGTACCGGTAGTTGTGGTAGCGAATTTTTTCTCGCAGCTCTTCGATCTCAGCGCGAACATCCTTCTTATCCATATCATCTAAAAGAGTGACCCCAAACGCCGGATTTGTCAACCCTGTCAGCGCTTGGGGTCATCTCCGCTAGGGAAGCACTTCGATCGGAACGAGGATTACTTTGCCTTGGCCGTACACGATCCAGAAGTTGTATCTGCCGGGTGGGAGGTTGGCGGTGTTGATTCCCAACCAGTACAGATTATTCGCGTAGTGACTGGAGAACGAATATGGGATGATGCTTCCACCGCCGCCCGCTGCTGCCAACGAAACCCCAGGGCGGGTCACCCGAATCCACGGCAGCCCCTGCTTACGCGCATTGCGGGAGAGATCGATGCCCACGTCCAATTGTGCCCCTGGACGTGTCTTCACCGGGGTGATGTCAGCGTGCAGAGCCGCTTCGTCCAGCGTACTGGAATTCATAAAATTGGCGGTTGCGATCAGCGGATGCCCCTGTGCATCGTATCCATAGGTGATGATGCCCATGTTGGTCTGCCAGTTGTCGGGCGAATCGGGCTTGAGGGGATCAATCCGTTCCATCGACGCGTGGATCGTCGTGTCGCCCGCAGGCCAGCCCGTGCGCGGTTCCGGCGCAGAGTTAGCGGTATCGACAACTTTTCCCTCCGCATTCAATAATTCAATTACGTCCCCACTGGGGTCAAATGCAAGGTGATACGGGGGCGTAGTATCGTAGATCAATCCCGGTTTGACGTTGCTCACGGTCTTATCGTTGAACCGTTCGAGGATGAAATAACCATTGTTCTCATCCTGAGGCTGACCGACAACGAGCCAGGACAGGCTGTCATTGGGGTTCTTTTCGAATTTGACGATACCCTGGTCTTTCTTCGTGGCCAGCGTGCATGCGGAAACGGAGGCCGGCATGATCGTGCTAGATAGGTGCACCGTCTTCCATTGATAATCCTCAGGAGTAATCGGATTCTTTTTGCGCCATCGCAATGTCCAGCCGGAAAGGTCGACAGGAACCGTGCCCAAATTGCGCAGCTCGATCCATTGGTCCTGCGAACTTGCCGCGGTACCGGCCCATGCGACTTCATTTATGATCACCCTTTGGTCACACGGTTGTGCCACTGCACCACCTCCACCGGCGACTGTGCCAACAGTGAGATTAACACTAGCAGAGTTATTGGTTGTATCCGGGTCAGGTTGATCGCCGGTAACCGATGCGGTATTGGTAATGGTGGTTCCACTGGTCCCGGTGTTAACAGTTGCTGTGATCGTCAGCGTCGCGCTCCCGGTGGCGGCAAGGGTGCCGATCGTCCACACTCCGGTGCCGGGGTTATACGCGCCGCCGCTGGTATCGGTGGAGTATGTCACTCCGGTAGGCAAGACATCGGTGACCGTCACTCCGGTGGCATCAGCCGGTCCGTTGTTGGTCACCATTATTGTGTACGTTATGGTCGCGCCCTCGTTTGGAGCGGTGTTATCCACGGTTTTTGTCACAGCAAGATCGGCATTGCCCGCGGGGATGGTAACGCTTACAGTCGCTTGGTTGGATGTCAGTCCGTCATTGTCGTTTACGGTGTAAGTGAACGTATCTACGCCACTGAATCCGGGGTCAGGCGTGTACGTGATTGTGCCGTCCGAATGGACGAGCGTAGAACCGTGGCTCGGCGGAGTGTGCACAGTTACTGTTCCGGGGACGAGTGTACCATCAGGATCATAGTCATTGGCCAATACATCGATGGTAACAGCGGTGTTGAGAGTAGTAACCGCGGAATCGTCCCGCGCCACCGGTGGTGCAGGCGGCGGGGGAGAAAATGTCACCGTTGTCGTAACTGTACTTGTTATCGGCGGTCCACTCGGTGGCGTCCCACTCGCCGTAGCCGTGTTGCTCAGACTACCAGCGTCGATGTCAGCTTGGGTGACGGTGTGCGTCGCTGTGCCTGTGGTCGTCTCCCCGGGCGCCAGCGTCGTTGCCCCAAGCGTGATCGCTCCGAGCTTGTTGTCACTGACAGACACCCCGGTTAACGTCACGTTGCCGGTGTTCTTAACTGTGTACGTGTAGGTGATCGTGCTGCCAACACTGTACGGCCCGGACGATGCAGTCT
>CAZILO010000092.1:0-4996 GCA_964540085.1 uncultured Thermotogae bacterium | reverse complement strand
CGGTCAGACCACGATCCGCCCCGAGCACCTGTTGATGGGGATGCTGCGTGAGGGCGAAGGGACCGGAGCGGCGATCCTGCTCCACCTCGGAATCGACCTCAACAAAACGCGCGCTTACTTTCTCCCATCGGCCGGAATCGGGATGGCGATACGTTCCTCCCGTCGCCAGCAGAAAAAAGGCGACCTATCCGAGTTCGGTCGCAACCTAATTGAGGAAGCGGAGGCGGGCCGCCTCGACCCGGTGATCGGACGCGAAGAAGAGATGGAGCGCATTATTCAGACCCTCGTCCGTCGCAAGAAGAACAACCCGGCGCTGATCGGAGAATCGGGCGTGGGGAAAACGGCGATCGTCGAGGGGCTGGCGCAGAAGATCGTCGCCGGCGACGTTCCGTCACTGCTGCGATCCAAGGAAATTATTGAGCTCGATATGGCATCGATCGTCGCGGGGACGAAGTACCGCGGCGAGTTCGAACAGCGCCTGAAAAACCTGATCGACCAGGTGATGCAGTCGGATAACGTCATCCTGTTTATCGACGAGCTCCAGACGGTTGTCGGCGCCGGCGGCGCTGAGGGGGCGATCGACGCGTCGTCAATCCTCAAACCGCCGCTCGCCTCGGGAGCGATTCAGTGCATCGGCACCGCCACTCCGGACGAGTACCGCAAGTCGATCGAGAAGGATCCCGCTCTCAAACGGCGGTTCAAGACAATCATGATCGAGGAACCGACCGTGGAGGAAACGGTGAAAATTCTCAAAGGGCTGCGTCCCCACTACGAGAAGCACCACGGGGTGAAGATCACCGACGACGCTCTCTATCAGGCGGCGCGGCTTGCTGACCGCTATGTCACTGATCAGTTCCTTCCCGACAAGGCGATCGACCTTATCGACGAGACCGCGGCGCGCATCAAGCTCCGCAGTTCACGCGTACCCGACGAAGTGCGGGAGCTTGTGGAAGAGCTGGATGCGATTGCAGAGCGGGAACGGGAAGCGGTCGCCGCCCAGGACTACGAGGAGGCAGCGCGGTTGCGTGATCGTCGCGAGGAACTCACGCAGACAATCGAGGAGCAAAGCGCGGATTCCTACAGCACCGAAGAGCTCGTCGCCACCGGCAAGGACATCGCGCGGATGGTATCGATGTGGACGGGGGTTCCGATCGGCCATGTCCAAGAAGAGGAAACGGTCCGACTTGTCAACATGGAGGAGAAAATTCACGATCGCCTAATCGGCCAGGACGAGGCGGTAAAGGCCGTTTCCCGATCGATCCGCCGCGCCTACGCCGGGGTGAAAAACCCGCGTCGGCCAGTGGGGGTGTTCATGTTCCTCGGCCCGACCGGAGTGGGAAAGACCGAACTGTCCAAAACCCTAGCCGAATTCCTGTTCGGAGATGAAGACGCGCTCATTCGGGTCGACATGTCCGAGTACATGGAGCGGTTCTCCGTGTCCCGTCTTACCGGTGCCCCGCCGGGGTACGTGGGATACGAAGAGGCGGGCGAGTTGACCGAAAAAGTGCGGCGCCGCCCGTATTCGGTCGTGCTGTTTGACGAGATCGAGAAGGCCCACCGCGATGTGTTTAACATCCTGCTTCAGGTGATGGAAGATGGCATTCTCACCGATTCGCAGGGGCGGCGCGTCGACTTCCGCAACACCGTCCTCATCATGACCTCGAACGTCGGCAGTGAGATGATTACCAACCGCGGTACCCTCGGGTTCAGCGACCAGGAGGTCGATTCCGAGGAGTCATACGAGGACATGAAGGGACGCGTGATCGGTGAGGTACGCAAAGTGTTCCGCCCGGAGTTTCTCAACCGGCTTGATGACGTCATCGTGTTCCATCAGCTCACCCGCGACCAAGTGCGGGAGATCGCTGAATTGATGCTGAGCGAGCTCAAGGAACGGTTGTACGAAGAGCATCGCATTACACTCACGCTTGACGAGTCGGCGAGCGAACTGCTCATTGAGAAGGGGTACGACGCCAAATACGGGGCGCGCCCAATGCGGCGCACGATCGAACGGCTGATCGAGAACCCAATTTCTGAACTCATCCTGGAAGGGGCGTTCGCGCCCGGTTCCACGGTGGTGGCGTCGGCCGATGGCGAGGAGATCCGGTTCACCAAGGACGGGTAGCCAATGGCATTTCGCTGCAGTAATTGCGGCTACCGATCGGTGAAGTGGCTCGGCCGGTGCCCGAACTGTGGCGAATGGGATACGTTCGTCGCGGAGGAGGATTCCGCACCGGAAACGCAGACCGGCGCAGCCGGTACGTGGATTGGGGAGGCGCTGCGCCCGATCACTGAGATCGACCTCGCTGAGGTAAAGCGACTATCCACCGGGATTGGGGAAGTGGACCGTATTCTCGGCGGCGGCATCGTACCCGGGGCGGTGATCCTGTTCGGCGGTGAGCCCGGGATCGGAAAATCGACCCTGCTCCTCCAAATTGCAGAGAAGATCGCAGGGCAATACGGGGTGGTGCTTTACGTATCCGGAGAGGAATCGGCTGCCCAGATCAAGCTGCGGGCAAGTCGCCTCGGAGTGAACAATCCGCAGCTGTTCATCCTCGCGGAACAGACATTGGCGCGCATCACCCGCGCGGTTGAACAGGTGTCGCCGCATGTGCTCATCGTCGACTCGATCCAGACAACACTGTCTGAAGCAGCGCCGGGCGAGGCGGGAAGCGTGCGCCAGCTGCGCGAGGTAAGCGCCGCCTTAACCCAGCTCACCAAGGCGCGGCGGTTGGCAACGTTTCTCGTTGGACACACCACCAAAGAGGGTGGGTTTGCCGGGCCGAAAACGGTGGAACACCTCGTGGACGTCGCAATTTACCTCGAGGGAAGCCGCGGCGAGGAAATGCGCATCCTGCGGTCGGTGAAAAACCGGTTCGGCGGAACGAACGAAGTCGCGGTGTTTCAGATGGGCAAGCAGGGATTGCGGGAAATCACAGATCCATCCCGTTTTTTTCTGTCCGATGACGAACGGGAAAACCCACGCCCGGGCACAGCAGTCGTCCCAATTCTGGAGGGGACACGCCCAATCCTCGTCGAACTGGAGGCGCTCGTGTCGCCAACCGGGGGATATGGCGCACCGCAACGGCGCACGACTGGGCTCGATTACAACCGGATTTTGCTCCTGCTCGCTGTGATCGAGAAACGTCTCGGGATCAACACCGGTGGTGCCGATGTCTATCTATCGATCGCGGGTGGCCTGGAGACACGCGAGCGGGCGGCTGACATCGGGGTGATCGCTGCAATCGTGTCCAGCCTGCGCAATCGCCCGCTTCCCACGGGCTATGTCCTTGCCGGCGAGGTCGGACTCACCGGAGAGGTGCGCGGGGTGCGCCGACTGCGCGAACGCGTGAACGAAGCGGAAAAGCTCGGATATACACACGCGGTCGTCCCGGCGGGAGCAACGCTTCGCACCAAGATCGAGCTCATCCCGGTAAAAACGGTGGAAGACGCAATGGCAGCATTACAGCTCACGTAAAAAGGAGGAAGTGTGAACGACAACCGGATGGAAAGATTGAATACAGCAGCGCAGGTCATGCGCGGGAAGCTCCCTGCCGCCCCCGAGATTGCGCTCGTCCTTGGCTCGGGACTGTCCGAAGCGTTCGGGACGCCAGACGGCGGTACGAGGATCCCGTGGAAAGAAATCCCCGGGTTTCCGCTCCCCACTGTTGCTGGCCACGCCGGCGAGTTCTGGGCAGGAGAGATCAACGGTAAGCGTGTTCTGATGCAACGGGGACGTACTCATTTCTACGAGGGATACGGAATGGACGACGTCGTGTTTTCCACCCGGCTGTTCGCGCTCCTTGGGATTAAGATCATGATCGCAACCAACGCCTCCGGCGCGATTAATCCGGAGTTCAACGCTGGTGACCTTGTCCTGATCACCGATCACATCAACATGCTCGGAGAAAACCCGTTGCGTGGCCCGAACCTGGAGCAGCTAGGGCCGCGATTCCCGGACATGTCGGCCGCGTATTCCCCGCGACTGCGCGCGCTTGCCGTCACCGCCGCTGACAACGAAGGAATTGCCCTTAAACACGGGGTGTACCTTGCCACGTTGGGACCGTCCTACGAAACCCCGGCTGAGATCAGGGCGTTCCGCACCCTGGGCGCCGATCTCGTTGGGATGTCGACCGTGCCCGAGGTGATCGTTGCCAACCACGCCGGCATCGAGGTACTCGGGATCTCATGTGCCACCAACCTCGCCGCCGGCGTGAATCCGGACGCCACTCTATCCCACGCCGAGGTGATCGAGACCACCCGCCGCAAGGGCGCGGAAATGCGCCGACTGATCTACGCGGTCATCGCCCGGTTGTAACACTAAAATTCACCGCGGCGGCCCCAAGATCACAGAACGTTAATCTCCGCGTTCTCTGCGTCGTGGCGGTGAACGCTCCTAATGGGCTTCGTTGCGCGTTAGTTTTCTCGGGGTATAATCTCGCCGCCGCGTCGGGGGGAGCCCCTGGCCCGGTTTATGTCTATTAAATCTAGGAGGTCTACGAGATGACCAACGGCCCAACGTTAAACCCATTTGAGATTTCTCAGCGCCAGCTCGACAAGGCAGCGGGGAAACTCAATCTCGATCCACAGGTACATGCACTGCTGCGTGAGCCCCTCCGTATTCTGCAGGTACGGATTCCAGTAAAAATGGACGATGGAACCACAAAAGTGTTCACTGGATTCCGCGTTCAGTACAACGACGCACGCGGCCCGACAAAGGGTGGGATCAGGTTTCATCCCGAAGAGACGATCGACACGGTAAAGGCCCTTGCGGCGTGGATGACATGGAAGTGCGCCGTGGTCGACATTCCTTACGGTGGTGCTAAGGGCGGCGTGATCTGCAACCCGAAGGAAATGTCGTCTGGTGAGCTAGAACGCCTTTCCCGCGGGTACATTCGCGCAATCGGTCGGTTCATCGGCCCGGAACGCGACGTCCCTGCTCCGGACGTGTACACCACCCCGCAGATCATGGCGTGGATGATGGATGAGTACTCCAAGA